>JANQMQ010000357.1 GCA_028279995.1 Candidatus Phaeomarinibacter sp.
CCATCATGGCGCACAGGGCATAGCCTACATGATGGGAAAACAGCGTGCGGGAGTTGGCCTGCATGTAAGCAACCACATCCTTCACTGGAACGGATTCCATTTTCTCGTTGCCATCGGCGTCCACGCTTTTGCGTACATGGCCGCGCCGTACCGGTTCCTTGAGGGTCAGCGCCCACAGGGCCACCAGGATGCCCGGAAGGCCGACGACGAAGAACACGACCTGCCAGGCATAGACTTCACCCACGATGGGCAGGACGGTGTGCTCAACACCCGAAACCGCAGAGACCACGACCCCGCCGATCACGAGCGCCAGGCCGGCGCCGATATAGACGCCCATGCCATAGACGCCGAGCGCTGCACCGCGTTTGTCCGGGGGGAAGTAATCCGCAAGGATGGAGTACGCGGCTGGTGACAGGGCAGCTTCGCCGACGCCGACGCCCATGCGGAACAGGAACAGTTGCCAGTAGGTTTTCGCGACCCCGCAAAGAGCCGTCATGGCGCTCCAGAATGCGATGCCGATGGCGATGATCCGTATGCGATGTTGTACGTCCACCATGCGGCCGATCGGCAGGCCACAGATCGTGTAGAACAGGGCAAACGCAAAGCCGATAAGCAGGCTCATCTCCGTATCGGAGATTTCAAGGTCGCGGCGGATGGGCACGACGAGTAGGCTGAGGATCTGCCGGTCGATGAATGAGAAGGTGTAGGCGACCACCAGAACCGCGACGACGTACCAAGCATAGGCCCGGCTGGGATAGGGCGGTTCGTCAGCAGAAGGCGCCGCATCGTCGTGAATGGCGGGCGTCTGTGTCCCGGCCTCGATCATGTCATCTGCAATGTGTTGAATTTCGTCGTCGTGGCCGTTTCCGGTCATGCGGCGTGCCTCCCCCGAGGATGTTTGTGGTCTTGGGCCTTCCCGGCCTCGTTAACGACATCCTAACGGCGTCCTGCCGGAAACCAACAGAAAACCCCGATTTTTAGTTGGCACGTGGTTTGAAACGATCCGGGCACAAAGGAGCCTGATGATGACTGCCGTTGCCCATATTCAAACGTCCGGATCCACCACCAGCGTGGTCGCCGCGGTGAAGACCGCAGCGGCAACCACGGGGGCTGACTTCGACTATCTATTGCAGACGGCGGTTCGCGAAAGCTCGCTGAATCCTGCGGCAAAAGCCAAGACATCCAGCGCATCGGGTCTCTTCCAGTTCATCGAGCAGACATGGCTTGGCGTCATGAAACGGCACGGTGCCGAGTTCGGTCTTGAGGCGCATGCGCAAGCCATCGACACGACCTCCGGTGGTCGGCACAAAGTGACGGATCAAGGCGCCAGGGAGGCAATTCTTGCCCTGCGGCATGATCCTGAGGTTTCCGCCTTGATGGCGGGAGCCCTGACGAAAGAAAGCCAGCAGGCGCTGGAAAACGGTATTGGTCGCAAGGCCACCTCTGGCGAACTCTACACCGCGCACTTCCTGGGTGCCGGGGGCGCCATCAAGCTCATCAATGCTGCTGAGAGTGATCCCTCTGCAAATGCTTCCGCACTGTTTCCAAGTGCGGCCAACGCCAACAAATCGATTTTCTATAACAAGAACGGCAG
>JANQMQ010000363.1 GCA_028279995.1 Candidatus Phaeomarinibacter sp.
AATGGGGATCAAGGGACGTCAGCATGCCGTTGATCGCATTGTCGATCAGGTCACCGTCTTCCGGCTCCTCGACATAGTCCGCCCGCACCCGCTCGAAGACATCCCCAAACAGGTTGAGCTGCCGGTAGGTTTCGGAGCTGGCTGCTTCCGCGCCGCCACGCGTGGGGCCTGCATCAAGGGCAAAAATCCCTACGAGAGCCAGGCTCACAAGGCCTGCGGCCCCTGCAATCACCGTCCGGTGCATCATTCGCTACCCTTCATGTCTCACATCAAACCCGCCGCAGACCATGCGATGGGTCTCAGTTCCCAGTATCAGCTACAATTCCGCCAGATTGTGGCCTTAGCACGATGCTCAACAAGCAAAAAAGCTAGGCCGGGCGACCCTGAAACCTGATCCACGAGGCCGGATCAACCGGCGTCCCGTCTTTTCTCATCTCAATATAGAGCACAGGTGTATTACCTGCACCTATACGGGCGTCTTGACTGCCGGATTGGCTGCCATTTGCCGCATTTGCGCCATCTGGCAGCCTACCAATCGGCTCCCCGGCAAGCAGTTGTTGGCCCGGAAAAGCGTAGATTTCCGCCAATCCTGCCAGAACAATAAGGTAATTCTCGCCCGGCGTGACAATCAACACATTGCCATAGCTACGAAATGGCCCGGCAAACACGATTTCAGCGTCGGCGGGGCTTACCACCTGGCCCCCGGCACGGGCCCTGAGGCTGATGCCCTGCGACCGGCTTCCTGACCCGTCATCTGAGCCGAAACGCTGGACAATCCGCCCGATCGCAGGGCTGCGCAGGGATCCGCGGAGACTGGAAAAGGCCGGAGGCGCCGTCTCGGACCCGCCTCCTGGCGCAAGGGCAGCAAATGTCGGGACGTCCTTCTCCAGCCCTCCAAGCAAGTCTCTCAGAGATCTCGCCCGATCGGCAAGCTCGGCGAACCTGTCAGCCGCACGGGCCGCATCCGCCGTGCTGATGAGTTCCTCCTCCCGCTTGGCAACGAGCAATTCGTCAATGCGGCGCTGTTCAACAGCCAGTGCCGCCACATCTTCCTGCAACTGTGTGCGCTGCCGGGTGATGGTACGCGTCAGGTCTTCAAGTGTCTTGATCTGGGCAGACAGGTCGTCAGCCACCTCCTTGAGCTCGGGAACAAGCGTGCCCAGAAGCATGGCACCTCGCGCGGCCGCAAGGGCGTCCTGCGGCCTGACCAGCAATGCCGGGGGCGGTTCCAGGTCCAGGCGTTGAAGCGCTGCGAGGCTCTCGACAAGCTGTTCGCGCCGCGTTGCCAGAAGGGCTTCACTCACCGCTCGGGCTGCTACCAGGCCTTCGATGTGGGCCTGGTTGTCATTCACAGCGGTTTCCAGAGCGCCGGCACGGTCACCGGCTGCAACCAGTTCCTGTTGCAGACGCAGAACGGCACGTGCGGCAGCTTTCGCCTTTGTCTCGGCAGCTTCCTTCGACGCGGATGCCCCGTCGAGCGCACGCTCGACCTCCATGAGTTCTTCTGCCTGAGCCGGGTCAATCGTTGTTTCCTGCGCCTGCACATTGGCTGCCGTCAGCAGTGCGATCCCGGCGGTCAGGATTGTGGGAAGGGAACTGGCTTTATGAAGCAGCCGCATTCGGAACCTCCCCGTCCGCCAGCAGGCTGCCGCCGGCAAGGGATGTATCGTGCGCGACACCAGCCAGTGCGAGAACTGTCGGCGCGATATCGGCCAGCGTTCCTGCTCGCAGCGGCGTGTCGAGCGTGCAGGGGCCGCCGTGAATGAGGCAGGGCAGTGCGTCAGCGGGATAAAGGCATGTGTCAGTGCCGACGGCGATCAGCGTCCCGCCCCGCCGCTCGATGATTGCCGCAATGCGCCCCAGCCCCTTGTCCTGCTGTTCTATGGTCCTGCGTGCGCCCGGTGAAAGCGTGGTGCCTGTGGCATTGCGGGCCACTGCCGGTACGCCGCCCAGAAGCGTCAGGATGACATCCGTCTCAGCCTGTTTGATCGCGCGCACAGCTGCATCCGCGGCTTCAAGGGTATGGGCTGCTGCCAGTGTCTTGCTTGCGGAAACAGTGCACCCTTCCATGTTTGCCGCCCATAGAGTGTGCTGCATTTGTGGGGCGGACATCATGAGGCTCAAGTCGCCATTGCGAATGATGTCGGGCAGCCGAGGGTGTGTGGGTTGATGCAGCGAAAGCGGTTGACGCGCCTGCATTGCCTGTGATGTTCCTCCTCGCGGCCATCCGATCATGCGCCGGCAAGCGGACAGGGTAGAGGGTCGCGCTGAGGGTACATCAAGGGTATCTGTCGGCAATAGGAAGTTCAGCAGGTTTGAAAAACCATCTGCCTGCGGATGAAGAACAAGCAATGCGTCGTCGCTACGCATGCCCGGGTATGCGGGATCAGCTGCCGGCTTGATGTCGCCATCGTTGGTTCCTGCACGGTTTTGCTCGTCGATGTATTCGCCGAGCCCTGAGCGTTGCTGCGGGCTTGCGTCCACAATGGCATCCCGTGCGAGCCCGAGTGTTCGGGTGTCGGCTGTCTCATCTATGGCGAATGCCCGGCCGGACACCGTTGCAAATCGCACGGTATCCACACCGGCGACGTCCTCGAGAAACTCGTGCATGGCGCCAAGTGCTGCATCTGGTGCCGTGTCCCTGCCATCAAGTACTGCATGGACCCAGACGCGAATGCCTTCGTGGCTGAGGCTGGCTGCAATCTTTGCGGCATGGGATGTGAATCCTTCAATCCCGGAGGATGTAAGGCAGCACAGTAGGTGGCAGTCACCGCCCACGCGTGTCAGATCCCGGACAAAGGATTGGAACCCGTCATGCGACGCAAGGCCGCCCGAGGCTCTTAGAAGGTCATCGAGCGCTGCGCTGGGCCCCATTGATACGCTGCTTTCGGCAATGGACGTCAGAGCGCTTCCCAGGCTGGTTGGCGTTGTGGAGGTGGAAAGTGAGGTTGCCGCAGCGCGCTGCGCCAAGCGGTTGAACGCAGGCGTTCGCGTACTGAAGACAGGCATGCGTGGATTGTCCGTGGTCACACCCCAGCCCTGAAGCAGGGCTACGACAACAGGCCGTGCTGGCGTATCGCCAGATGTCTTGGGTCGGCCGAATAATCTCATTGTTGTCCGGTCTTGTGGTTCGTGGTCGTGAGGTGGCGCCGGAGGCAACGGATGCCGACTCACTTGTCTGGTCTTGGTGGTTAGTCTCGATGATACGGGTGCCGGGCGAGAATGGATATGGCCCGGTAGAGCTGCTCAAGCAGCATGATCCTCGCGAGCATATGGGGCCAAGTCATGGCGCCGAGCGACAGGGTGGCATTTGCCCTGGACCTTAGCGCGGCCCCATGGCCATCGGCCCCGCCGATTACGAAAGCAATATCCCGGTGGGTGCCGTCTTTGAGAGTGTCGAGCCAGGCGGCCATGTCACGGCTGGGGCGCTGCTTACCGGTCTCGTCCATGGCAATGACAAAGGCGTTGTCGGGCAAGGCGGCCAGGAGAGCTCTGCCTTCCTGATCACTGTTGGACTTGGCGTCGATTTCGACGAGCTTAATGTCGGTGATGCCGAGATTGCGACCCAACGCCTGGGCGCGGGAGAGGTAGTTGTCAGCGAGCGCGCGTACGTTTTTGTCGCGCATGCGTCCTATGGCGCAGACATTGATGCGCATTGCGTTCTTCTTTCAACGCCTGCGACATGCGCAGGCGCGTGGCCTGGCCGGTCAGTTGGCCAGCTGGTCTTCTGGCATGTCAGAAGACCAGAGGCGCTCGAGATTGTAGAAATCCCGCACTTCCGGACGGAAAACATGGACAACAATGTCACCCGCGTCGATCAGAACCCAATCCGCATGGGTCAGTCCTTCAACACGCGGGGCCTTGCAGCCTGCTTTCTTGAGGGCCTCAACCAGATAGTCGGCGACCGAGCCCACATGGCGCTGTGAACGACCGCTGGCGATTACCATGCAGTCGGCCATAGATGATTTGCCTGCGAGATCGATAGTGACAATGTCTTCGGCCTTGGTGTCTTCAAGACACGCCAGCGCTGCTGCGCGTAGCCGGTCTGACTGGTTGTGGTCGTCTGACTGTGTGCCTGCGAAAGCTGCTTCTTCCGCTGCTTTGGCCTCGTGGCCAGCATAGTCGATACTCAGGTTTCAGCTCCTATTTTGCCCTCCACCCACTTCATTCATGGGGAAGGGTGCCAACAGGACGGAACCGAGTCGAATCGGTGGGAGATCCTGCCGGTACGGGCACCATGGCCCGCTTGCATGAGGAGAATATGACGATTGGGCCCGCTACGGCAACTCAGGTGACATCAGCCGGTTAACCGGCAACTTCCAGCAGATGCAGGGAAAACAGACCATCTGCGTCCGTCCACAATCCACGGGGCGCAAAACCGGCCTTTTTGGCCATTTCCGCAAACTCTTCCGGCTCGTATTTGTACGAGCTTTCCGTATGAATGCGCTCACCATCGTCAAAGGCAAAATCCCTGCCTTTCAGGCGGATTGTCTGCGGACCCTTGGCTTCCAGGTGCATTTCAACGCGTCCCTGATCGCCATTGTAGAATGCCACATGGGAGAAACCGCTCTCATTGAGCTCCGCGCCCAGCTCTGACTGCATCCGCTTGAGCAGGTTGAGATTGAATTCAGCGGTCACGCCGGCATTGTCGTCATAGGCAGCGTCCAGAATGTGTTTGGGCTTCTTGAGATCCACCCCAATCAGGAACTGGCCGCCCTTGCCCAGCAGCTTGGTGCTGCGTGCCAGTAGGGCCTCTGCCTCAGCGGGAACAAAATTGCCGATCGTAGACCCCGGCAGGAAACCGAGCTTGCGGGCACCGAGACCCACTGTTTCTGATGGCAGGTCGAAGCCCGCGGTGAAGTCTGCGCAGATGGCTCCAACCGCGATGTCGGGCATGTCGCTGGCTAGGCCACTCATCTGGCCATGGAGGTAGTCGCGGCTGATGTCTACTGCAACGTAGCCTGCCGGATTGTGCAGAGCGTCGAGCAGTCGACGGATCTTTAGGCTTGATCCTGCGCCATATTCCACCACCAGACAGTCCGGCCCGACAGCGTCCGCAATGTCTGGCCCGTGTTTCTTCAGCAGGCCGAGCTCCGTGCGTGTCGGATAGTATTCCGGTGTCTGACAAATCTTGTCGAACAGCTTAGAGCCGCGTTCGTCGTAGAAGTATTTCGGTGCAATGCGCTTCGGTGACGCGGCAAGGCCGGTCAGGGCATCGTCCAGAAATGTTGCCAGCGCCGGTTTCTCGTCTACGAAGAAGGCGAGGGCGGACTGGTCTGTGTCCGGGCGGTCAAGGGTCGTCGTGTCGTGGGCCGTCATTGTGTTTCCTTCCCGATGCATGTCGGGCTGTGGAGGTCGCGTAATGTGGGGTCTCAGGTGTCCCGTGCAAGGCGCAATCCAGAGAATTGCCAGCGGGCGGGAGCGGGGAAAAAGTTTCTATAGGTCGCGCGCATGTGGTTTTCAGCGGTGGCGACACTGCCGCCGCGCAGGACCATCTGATTGGCCATGAACTTACCATTGTATTCGCCAATGGCACCGGCGACCGGCTTGAAGCCCGGGTAGGGCGTATAGGCGCTCTGGGTCCATTCCCAGACATCCCCGAATATCTGTTGCAGACCTTCGGCGTTGGGAGCGGACTGTGGATGAAGGGCGCGGGTGCCCGGCTTAGTGCCTGCGAAGTTGCCTTCAGGGCGGATGCCCGAGGCTGCATGCTCGAGTTCAAACTCCGTCGGCAGGCGTACATCATCGCCCTGCTCGCTCAGCCAGGCTGCGAAGGCGGCAGCCTCGAAGAAGGAGATGTGGCAGACAGGTTCACCGGCATCGACCCCAACCCGGCCATGAAGGGTGTATGTCGTCCAGCTCTGTGACGTGTCGTCCTGCATCCAGTACAGCGGCGCCTGCCATTGACCCGCCTGTGCGCGGTCCCAGCCTTCAGCGTGCCACCAGCGCGGGTCAGCGTAGCCGCCGTCCTCAATGAACGCGAGATACTCCGCATTGGTCACTGGCCGTGACGCCAGGGCACAGTCTCGCAAAAGAACTTGATGGCGTGGGCCTTCGCAGTCATAGGCAAAGCCATCCTGCTCCAGATCGCCGGAATGACCGCACAGGGTGATGCCGCCGGGGAAGTCTATCCAGTCGACGTCTGGTGCATCAGTCATTGGTGCATCTGGTGCTGGGTAGATAGCTGGCCACATGGGGTTGAATGACAGCGCGTGCTTGAGGTCAGTTACCAGAAGTTCCTGGTGTTGCTGCTCATGATGCAGGCCAAGTTCGATCAGTGGCGCGATGGTGTTCCATGTGGCCTGGTCCGTCGCGTGAGCAAAGCTGACGAGTGCGTCGTCGACGTGGGCGCGGTAGGTGCCAACCTCTTCCACACTCGGGCGCGACACGAGACCACGATTGGGCCTTGGGTATTGCGGGCCGACCGCCTGATAATACGAATTGAAAAGGTAGTCGTAGATCGGATCGATTGGTTGATAGTCCGCCGCATGCGGCTTCAGAACGAATGTTTCAAAGAACCATGTGGTGTGCGCGCGATGCCAGCGTGCGGGGCTTGCGTCCTCCATGGACTGCAGCATCTGGTCTTCAGGTGTCAGCGGCGCTGACAGACTTTCAGTCGCCGCGCGCACCTGCTCATACCGCGCCAGCAATGCCTCACGGGAGAGGCGTTTCGTCCCTGACAGGTCTGTGTGATGAGGCTTCGTGGCCTGGCCGGCGGAAGAGGGCATTGGGGACTTTCAGCGACGTCTGACAATTGCGAAGCGTCAACTCCGCCAATTTCAAAGGCGTAAGTCAACCACGTGACAGGTAAGTGACGCGATTGTGTGTTTCCAGTGCCGTCCCCTGATCCGTATTCGGACCGTGCTGGACCATCACTGTGCCCGGCTCTTGTGCCATGCCGCGCCGATTTGCCGGCGTATCTGTGTCGATGATGCGGGGGTTGGCTGGTCCTCAATGAACACCCATGCCGG
>JANQMQ010000107.1 GCA_028279995.1 Candidatus Phaeomarinibacter sp.
CCATGCTGACCACCTTCAACGAGGTGGACATGGGTCCGGTGATGGACCTGCGCAAGCAGTACAAGGAGCTGTTTGAAAAGAAGCACGGCGTTCGTCTCGGCTTCATGGGCTTCTTCGTCAAGGCCTGTACCCATGCATTGAAGGAGCTGCCGCAGGTCAACGCCGAGATTGACGGTGAGGAGCTCGTCTTCAAAAACTTCGTGCATATGGGTGTTGCCGTCGGCACACCGAACGGCCTTGTGGTGCCGGTCGTGCGTGATGCTGACCAGATGTCCGTTGCCGACATTGAAGCCACCATCAATGACTATGGTCGCCGCGCCCGTGACGGCAAGCTCACCATGGATGAGATGCAGGGCGGCACCTTCACCATCTCCAACGGTGGGGTGTACGGCTCGCTGATGTCGACGCCGATCCTCAATGCGCCGCAGTCGGGCATTCTGGGTATGCACAAGATCCAGGAACGCCCCATGGTCGTGAACGGGCAGATTGAAATACGTCCGATGATGTATCTGGCGCTCTCCTATGATCACCGCATCGTGGATGGCCGTGAAGCCGTGACGTTCCTCGTGCGCGTCAAGGAAAGCCTGGAAGACCCGCAGCGTCTGTTGCTCGATCTGTGATCCGTTTTCTGACCATTGCAGCATTCAGCGTTGTTCTTGCCTCTCCGGGGCAGGCGCTGATGGTGTCCGTGGAAACAGCGCTCGTGTGTCCGGAGCTTTCCGACTTTGACGCCGTTGCCGCGGGCACGCCTGTGCCGGGCTGCCGCCGCGTCGAAAAGCACATGGACCTGTACGGGCCTGTCGGGCGTGCGCCGGATGCGCCGGGTGGACCGTTCGTGCGTGTGCGTGTGGATGATGGTCTTTACTGGGCTGAGGAACGGACCTTCTTTATGCCTTCCGACAGCGCCAGGCCGGGTGATACCGGTCTTTCCGGTGCCAAGGTTCCGCTTCCGCCTGCCAATTGATACTGCCTGCTGAGCCAGGTTTGCCAAGGAGACTATGACCGTGTCTGACCAGTTTGATCTTGTTGTGATCGGTGCCGGCCCCGGCGGCTATGTGTGTGCCATTCGTGCGGCTCAGCTGGGCCTCAAGGTTGCGTGCGTAGAGAAGCGGCCAACGCTTGGCGGGACCTGTCTCAACATCGGCTGCATACCGTCCAAGGCACTGCTGCATGCATCAGAGCTCTACGCGGAGAGCACCGGCCACATGGCGGATCTTGGCATCAACGTCAAAGGCGTGTCGCTGGATCTGCCCAAGATGATGGCCTTCAAGGATGAAGGCGTGGACGGCAATACCAAGGGCATTGAGTTTCTGTTCAAGAAAAACAAGGTTGAGCCCGTCTACGGCGCCGGCAAGGTCCTGTCTGCTGGCAAGGTCGAAGTGGCACTCAATGAGGGCGGCACGCGGGTTCTTGAAACAAAGAATATTGTCATCGCCACAGGCTCTGACGTCATGCCGCTGCCGGGTGTGGAGATTGATGAAGAGCGCATTGTCTCTTCCACGGGCGCGCTGACACTGCCAGAAGTGCCCAAGCACCTGTTGGTGGTTGGCGGTGGCGTGATCGGTCTTGAGCTTGGCTCTGTCTGGTCGCGTCTGGGGGCGAAAGTCACTGTGGTCGAGTTTCTCGATCGCATCATTCCCGGCACGGACAATGAGGTCGCCAAGCAGTTTCAGCGGGTGCTGAAGAAGCAGGGCTTTACGTTCAAGCTTGGCACAAAGGTGACAGGTATCAAGAAGGTCAAGAACGGCCTGAAGGTCTCCGTCGAACCTGCCAAGGGCGGCGATACAGAGGTCATCGAGGCGGACTATGCCCTTGTTGCCATTGGCCGGCGTCCCTACACGGATGGACTGGGTCTTGCCGAGGCCGGTGTCGAAATGGATGATCGCGGCCGCGTTGCAACGGATGCCCATTTCAAGACCAATGTGGATGGCATCTACGCCATTGGTGATGCCATCGACGGCCCGATGCTTGCGCACAAGGCGGAAGACGAAGGCGTGGCCATCGCTGAAATTCTCGCAGGCCAGTCCGGTCATGTGAACTACGACGTCATTCCCGGCGTGATCTATACGGCGCCGGAAGTGGCAACGGTCGGCAAGACGGAAGAAGAACTGAAAGATGCGGGCATCGACTACAAGGTCGGCAAGTTCCCGTTCAGTGCCAATGGGCGCGCCAAGGTCAACAAGCAGGCGGACGGATTTGTGAAGATCCTTGCCGATGCCAAGACGGATCGTGTGCTGGGTGTGCATATCCTCGGCATGGATGCCGGGACCATGATTGCAGAAGCCGCCGTCGCCATGGAGTTCGGAGCTTCATCCGAGGATGTGGCACGCACCTGCCATGCCCATCCGACACTCACCGAAGCCGTGAAGGAAGCCGCCCTGGCTGTCGACGGGCGCGCGCTGCATATGTAGTAGGCCGCTGGCCTAATCGCTTTCAACAGCCCGCGGGTGGGCGGCGTCATAGACCTCCATCATACGGGCCGTATCGACCGCGGCGTAGGTTTGCGTTGTCGACAGGCTCGCATGCCCGAGCAGCTCCTGAATGGTTCTCAAGTCACC
>JANQMQ010000109.1 GCA_028279995.1 Candidatus Phaeomarinibacter sp.
GTCTCCAATCTTGTTGCTGCCCTTGATGACCGGCGCAAGCCTGACCTTGGCCGGCTGATCTACGGGCTGGGCATTCGTCATGTGGGCGCGACCACCGGCCGATTGATGGCGCGCAGCTACGGGACTTTCGATGCCTTCATGTCCTCAATGATTGCTGCGGGAAAGGACCCTGAGGGGCCAGCCTATCAGGAGCTTGTGGCTATTGATGGTGTGGGCGATGTGGTTGCCGAAGCGCTCGTCGAGTTCTTCAAGGAACCGCGAAATCTCGACGTGCTGAACGACCTGCTTGGCGAAATTGCGCCGCAGGAAGCCGAGGCGGTTGTCACCGATGGTTCTCCAGTTGCCGGCAAGACGCTGGTGTTTACCGGCACACTGGAAAAGATGTCCCGTGCGGAAGCCAAGGCCCGGGCTGAGGCCATGGGTGCCAAGGTGTCCGGCTCCGTTTCGGGCAAGACGGATCTGCTGATTGCCGGCCCCGGTGCCGGGTCGAAGCTCAAGAAAGCGGAGAGCCTGGGCGTCGATGTGATCGACGAAGATCAATGGATCGAGATGGCCGGCCAGTCATAGGCCAGGACTTCAGAGCGGCTTCACCGCTTCTTCCAGCCAACGCAAATCTTCAGGCGGCAGCAGGGGACTTATGGTTTCCAGCACGCGTGCGTGATACCCGTTCAGCCAGCCACGCTCCTCGTCGGATAACAGCTCCGGAAGGATCAGGTTCCTGTCGATGGGCGCCAGGGTCAGGGTTTCAAATGCCATCATCGGGCGTTCGCCGCCGTCAATCTCTTCTGCCGCGGTCACCGTCACCAGGTTTTCGATGCGGATGCCGTAGGCGCCCGTCTTGTAGAAGCCGGGTTCGTTGGAAATGATCATGCCGGGATCGAGCGGCACATTGTGCGGCAGCTTGGAGATACGTTGAGGCCCTTCGTGGACCGACAGGTAGCTGCCGACGCCGTGGCCGGTACCGTGGTCAAAATCAAGGCCAGCCTGCCACAGAGCATTCCTGGCCAGCACATCAAGCTGTGATCCGGACGTGCCCTTGGGAAACCGCGCCATGGCCAGCGAAATATGCCCCTTGAGCACACGGGTGAACCGGTCACGGACGTCCTGCATCTCGGGCGTATTGGCAGGCTCGCCGATCGCAACGGTGCGGGTAATATCTGTTGTGCCGTCGAGATACTGAGCGCCGGAATCCACAAGGTAGATATCACCGGGGTTCAGTGTGCGGTCGGTGGCTTCCGTCACCCGGTAGTGGACAATTGCGCCATTCGGACCTGCGCCTGAGATCGTGTCGAAGGACAGGTCCTTGAGGGCACCGGTCTCCGCGCGAAATGCCTCAAGGGCCTGTGCGGCCGAGATTTCCGTTACCCGTCCACCGGGTCCTTCCCGTGATAGCCAGGCAAGAAAGCGGGAGACTGCTGCTCCGTCGCGTATATGTGCAGCGCGGGTGCCGGCCACCTCGGCTTCGTTCTTGCGGGCCTTTGGCAGTACGCAGGGATCATCGCCGTTTTTGATGACCGCTCCGGCATCACTCAGGCGTTGCCTGATCCAGTCCGCCGCACTATTGGGGTCGATGCGGATTTCCTTGCCCGCGGCGCCAAGTTCATCCAGCGCCTCTTTCAGTCGGCCGGGAGCATGCAGCGTGACTTTGTTGCCAAGATGCGCACGGGTCTCGCTGGTGATCTTGCGGTCATCGACAAACAGGTCCGCATGGCCGTCTTCGTGCAGGACGGCAAATGACAGAGGCAGGGGCGAGTGGGACACATCACTGCCGCGAATGTTGAACAGCCAGGCGATCGAATCCGGCAGTGTCAGAACGGCAGCGTGGACGTCTGCGTGTTCGAGAATGTCCGAGACACGGGTGAGCTTGGCCTCGTGATCTTCGCCCGCATATTCGAGTGCATGAGGAACCACCTCCCCGAACGGTGCCTGTGGCTGGTCGCTCCAGATTTCATCCACGAGGTTGTCGGTGCATGGCACCAGTTCGGCACCTGCCTTCTTGCAGGCCTTGCGCAGGCGGTCGGCGCCTGCGGCTGTGTGCAGCCAGGGGTCGAAGCCAAGTCTGGCGCCATGGGTGAGGTTTTCCTCAATCCATCGTGTCGCAGGTTCGTCAACAAGGTGCTGGGGGTCGAAGATGTCCATGTCTACCTGGTCGCGCACCTGCAGGGTGTAGCGCCCGTCGATGAAGATGGCGGCCTTGTCCTTCAGCACAATCGCCATGCCTGCAGACCCGCCGAAACCGGTGAGCCATTTCAGGCGCTCCGCATGGGGCGGGACGTACTCACCCTGATGCTCATCCGCCCGCGGAACAATGAACCCGTCGAGGCCGTGACGCGCCAGTGCCTCGCGCAGCAAGGCCACGCGGGGTGCGCCGACGGTCGGGTCGGGATTGTCTGAAAATATCTGGTAACCGATTGCCTGATCCATACACACTATTTAGGCGGAAAGGCCGCTGCCGCCAAGCAGAGCTAGCGTTGCAGCAGCAGCGTCATCCATTCGCCCAGTGGATACCGGGCGGCAATCACGAACCCTTGACCGCGATAGGTGGCTTCCACGGCGCGAGACTGGTGCCTCAACAAGCCTGAGAGAATCACAAAGCTACCCGGGCGGGTGTTGCGGCGCATGTCCGGTGCCAGGCTGATAAGCGGCCCGGCCAGTACATTTGCCATCACCAGACCGAAGGGTGCCTGCTCGCGCACGGCTTCATGCTGGAAGCCGGTGGCTTCAACAGCGTCCACCAAAGGGCCTACGCCATTGGCCTGCGCTGCCGCCTTGGCGAAGCGCACTGATGGTTCGTCAATGTCGCCGCCGAGCACGGGCAGCTTGGTGACGCTGGCATAGGCAATCGACAGAATGCCGGTGCCGCAGCCAAGGTCGAATACGGGGCCGTCGACGCCGCGCTTGAGCAGATCATCCAGCGCCATCAGGCAGCCGGATGTGGTGGGGTGCTGGCCCGTGCCGAAGGCTTCCCCGGCCTCGATGAGCAGCGAATGGGTGCCGCCGGGGGCGGGCTCATCGTGGCTGCCATGGATGTGGAAGCGTCCTGCCCGCACGGGCTTGAGGTCTTCAAGGCCGCGCTTGACCCAGTCCTCGTTCTCCAGTGGCTCGATGCGAAAGCCTGGCTCGTGTCCCAACGCCTGCTCTATCAGGGCGCTGAAGTCAGCCCGGTCCGGCTCTTCGGACAGAAGAACCGTCACTGCATAGTCGCCGCCGATCTCCTCAAAGGCGGAGACCGACAAGACGTCTGGATGGGTTTCGGTTAGCCAGTCGGTTGCCGTGTCGGCATCTTCGGGTGACAGCTGGATGACCGCCTGCCAGAGATCCGGTTCCTTACTCATGGACGTTCCACAAAACTGGCAATCACCTTCTTGGTGCCTGCCTTCTCAAACTCAACGGTCAGCTTGGTGCCTTCAATATCCTGAATGCGGCCATAGCCGAATTTCTGATGGAATATCCGCTCGCCACGCTCAAAGCCTTCGGCATCGGGTGCGGACGTGGCGATCAGTGTCGCCTGAGCATCGATCATCGGAGCGCGGCGCGGCGGCGTGGCGTTATTGCCGGTCTTCGCCTTGGCGCGCTGCCAGCCGGGGCTTTCATACTCGCTGCCTGCAAAGCCACCTTCGTCGAAGCGGGAGGGACCATAGGAGTAGGTGTCGCCCTGACTTTCCACTTCCACATTGGCTTCCGGTAGTTCATCCACGAAACGCGATGGCAGGGAGTTTTGCCACAGATTATGGATGCGCCGGTTGGCGGCGAATGAAATCTTCGCGCGTTGCTTGGCCCGGGTAATGCCCACATAGGCCAGGCGGCGTTCCTCTTCGAGGCCGGCCAGACCGCTTTCATCAAGGGCGCGCTGGTGCGGGAACAGGCCTTCTTCCCAGCCGGGCAGGAACACGGTCTCGAATTCCAGCCCCTTGGCTGCATGAAGCGTCATCAGGTTGATCTTGTCGTCGGCTTCCTGATCCTCACGGTCCATTACCAGCGACACATGTTCCAGATAGCCTGCCATGTTTTCGAACTGCTCCATGGAGCGGACGAGTTCCTTCAGGTTGTCGAGGCGTCCGGGGGCATCTGCCGACTTGTCGTTCTGCCACATCTCGGTGTAGCCGGACTCATCCAGTATCTGTTCGGCAAGCTCTGTATGCGGCAGGGCGGGGAGCAGCTGCCGCCAGCGCTCGATGCCTTCCACAAAGTTGGTGAGGGCACGGCGGGCCTGTGGCTTCAATTCTTCTGATTCAATCAGCGGGCGTGCGGCACGCCATAGCGATGTGCCCTGGGCGCGTGCGGCCTGATGCAGTGTCTGTACGGCCACATTGCCGAGGCCCCGCTTGGGTTTGTTGATGATGCGCTCGAAGGCCAGATCATCGTCCGGCTGGGCGACGAGGCGGAAATAGGCGTTGGCGTCGCGGATTTCCATGCGCTCGTAGAAGCGCGGGCCGCCGATAACGCGATAGGGCAGGCCGAGATTGATGAAGCGGTCTTCAAACTCGCGCATCTGGAAAGACGCGCGCACCAGGATGGCCATCTCGTTCAGCAGATGGCCCTTGCGCTGGTACTGCTCGATGTCTTCGCCGATGGAACGGGCTTCTTCCTCGCCGTCCCATACCCCTTTTACGGTCAGCTTCTCGCCGTCATTGGTGTCGGTCCACAGGGTCTTGCCCAACCGGCCCTGATTGGCAGTGATAAGGCCGGACGCCGCCTGCAGGATGTGTGGTGTGGACCGGTAGTTCTGTTCGAGACGGATGACGGTGGCGCCGGGGAAGTCCTTTTCGAACTTCAGGATGTTGTCGACTTCCGCACCCCGCCAGCCATAGATCGACTGGTCGTCGTCGCCGACGCAGCAAATGTTCTTGTGGCCACGCGCCAGGAGCCGCAGCCACAGATACTGGGCCACGTTTGTGTCCTGATACTCGTCCACCAGAATGTATTTGAAGCGCTTCTGGTAGTCCTCCAGCACTTCAGGATGGTTTTGGAAGATGCGCAGGTTTTCGACCAGCAGGTCTCCGAAGTCGACGGCATTGAGCGTCTTGAGCCGGGCCTGATAGGCCGCGTAGAGCTCCGCGCCCTTGCCGTTGGCGAAGGCAAAGCTTTCGCCCTTGGGCACCTGGTCGGGGGCCAGAGCACGGTTCTTCCAGCTGTCGATTAGGCTTGCAAGCTGGCGGGCAGGCCAGCGTTTTTCATCAATATCAGCGGCCTGGATGACTTGCTTCATCAGCCGGACCTGATCGTCGGAATCCAAGATCGTAAAGTCGGAGCGCAAGTCCACCAGCTCCGCATGGCGGCGGAGGATTTTCGCGCCCAACGCGTGAAAAGTGCCGAGCCACTGCATCCCTTCAACAACACCGCCAATGAGCGCGCCGATACGCTGCTTCATCTCGCGGGCAGCCTTGTTGGTGAAGGTCACCGCCAGGATCTGGCCCGGCCAGGCGCGTTTGGTATTGAGCAGATGGGCGAGACGTGTTGTGAGCACGCGGGTCTTGCCGGTGCCTGCACCCGCCAGCACCAGAACGGGGCCGTCAAGCGCTTCCACGGCCTGACGCTGCGGGTCATTCAGGCTGTCCAGATAGGGTGCAGGCGCAGCGACACCGGCTGCGGCTCTCTGGGATATAGAGGGGCCGCGCGCTGTTTCCTCTTCAGGAATGTCGCCAAGGTCGAATGGGTCGCTCATCAGAATCGGGAACTTAGCATGAACATGCGATGTGGCGAGGCAGAAAGCCGGAAAACCCGCCGTGCCTGTCGCGGGGCCTATTCGTGCTCTTCCCGTGAGGCCTCGACCAGCGCCTCATTGTAGGCGCGAAGGGCGTCCACATGGTTCACGGTACCGACGATTTCCAGCTCTTCTGAGGGCTGCACCACCGGCAGTGTTTCGTGTTGTGACGCGTTGAACAGGGCCAGTGTTTTTTCGAGTGTGTCGCCGGTAAACAGGCGTTCGTCGTCCTCATCCAGTGTCTGGAGAGGAGTATTGTCATCCTCGACCACGCGGCGCATGAAGTCCTGCACCAGTACCGTCTGTAGTATCTGCCACCTTGGGCCGCCATAAAGGCGCAGGCCGCGACGCTCCAGCTGCCAGTGGAAGAAACTCTTTCCCAGCAATCCCTGTGTCAGAGCGGTGGCGATGGAGATCGCGACCATTAAAGCGACCGTCATCTCATAGCCGCCGGTCAGCTCGAATGCGATGAGCAGGGTCGAGAGGGGCGCGCCGAGAACGGCCCCAGCAACCGCACCCATGCCGACAATCGCGTAGACGGCATGGGTGGAGAAGGCAATTTCCGGCACCGCCTGCGAGATGATCAGGCCGAACGCACCGCCGGTCATGGCACCCAGATACAGGGCGGGTGAGAACACACCGCCACCAAAGCGGCTGGCAATGGTGATCGCCGTGGCCAGTATTTTCAGGACGATCAGGCTGAGCAGCAGCACAAGGCCGAATTGTCCCTGCAGGGCGGCATCGGTTGCGGCATAGCCGACGCCCAAGACCTGCGGGTAGTAGATGCCGATACTACCGATCAGCAGGCCACCGAGAACGGGCCGGAACCAGAGCGGGATATCAACCTTCCGGGCCAGCGTGTCAGCCCGCATGAGCGTGGCCATGAAAGCCATGGCCACTCCCGCCGAGACCATCCCCAAAAGCGCGAAGGCCGGAAAGTCCGCGAGGCTCGCGATCATGTATTCCGGGATGACGAAAGTAGGCGATGACCCCATGTGAAACCGCGCCAGCAGCGCGCCCACGACACTGGCGATCACGAT
>JANQMQ010000421.1 GCA_028279995.1 Candidatus Phaeomarinibacter sp.
TTCCGGGCGGGCAGGGTGTACCCGTTCCATCACAGCCCAGCCGTCGGTTTCCGGCATGACCAGATCCAAGACCACCAGGTCGATCTCGCCGGCGCGAGCGCCCTCAAGGGTTGCAATGGCTTCATTGCCGCCGCCAGCGGTCATGACGCGGTGCCCGTCTCGCTCCACAACGGCAGAAATCAGCCGTGTCTGAGCCGGATCATCGTCAACAATGAGAATCGTCTTGGCCATTTTGGTCCCCGAAACGCGCTGCCTTAACGGCAAATGTCTGCAACTGAACAAGGCAGGACCGCCTGGACCGCGAATATTTCGCGAACATTCGTCCCGGAATGGCACGGAATGGCACAAGGGCGCCCGTCTTGAGGTGGCATCTTTGCCTCAAGGCGGTTAAGGAGGGTTTTAGAGATCGGGGAACAACTTCACCATTCTTGGGTTCAACCTGTCTCAGCCCGGGAAAAGGCGCTCTATGGTTAACAAAAACCTGCCTTTTCCGGGGTGTTGCGGAAACGTGACTCCTGTTGCTCAACGGGCAGTTTCGCTGGGAAATCGGTTGCCCCGGCACGGCCCTTTGTGCGATGAAAGTTTCGGATACGCGGACTAGGTAGTTCCCGGGCGGGTCCCGGCCACCCGTCGTTTTCGGGGGGTGCGAAGGCAAATTTCGAATGACGGAGAGTGGGATGAAGACGCTATCCCGGCTAATTGCGGTGGGGGCATTTTTTGGTCTAGCAGGCTGCGGCCTCGGCGGGACTTTCCATGTGGAAAGCTTCCTGGACCAGGAAATTTCTGGAGATGATTTTTACTCATGCCTCGCGGCTGAGTATCAGGATCGTGCGACATCTGAAGTCTATGTAGACTGCGAATGGCGTCACTCGGTTCTTTTCGCTGAAAAGGGTCGCGCAGCGCTTGCTGGCGGTCCGGTTGCGCCGTTTGATCCGGCCAATGTTCCCTGGGGCCGCAAGGTTCTGGACTCAGAACTTCCTGAGCTTCAGGAGGCCCGTGGCCGCCTGATCGCAGCTCTGGACAATGGTGGTCGTGACGAACGCGGCTGCGCATGTGCAAAAGCTCAGCGTTACTACGACGGTTGGGTCGAGCAGGCTTCTGACAACGAGTTTGGTGTTGACGGTGCCTTCTTCGGTGGCCGCGGTGGTCCGGTTCAGCCGGAACGCGTTGCTTCTGAAAAGGTCGCTTTCTACGAAGCACTGACCGAATGTGAAGCAGCTGCAGCAGATCAGGACTTCGTGATCTACTTTGGCTTCGACAAGTTCAACCTGACTTCAGCTGCGATGGCAGTGATTGATGAAGTCGCGAACTTCACCAAGGAATTCAACAACCCGACGGTCAACGTTGTTGGTCATACTGATACCTCCGGTTCAGTTGCCTACAACCAGGGCCTGTCACAGCGCCGTGCGAACGCAGTGTCTAACGCACTTGCTGCTCAGGGTGTGACTGTTGGTTCAGTTGGTGCCGTTGGCGAAAGCGAACCTGCCGTACCGACAGGCGACGGTGTTCGTGAGCCTCTTAACCGCCGCGCGGTTATCGAGGTCCGCTAGTCGCGGGTCTAACGGATCGGTGACTTCGGTCACCTGCACAAGAACAAGAAGGCCTGGCTTAACAGCCGGGCCTTTTTCTTTGTCGGCCTCCCGCCTGCGTTGCTAAGAGCTTTTGGGGCATGGTTCTGCCGCACATCTGCGGCACAGTGACGACCAGGGTGATGATCAGGCAGTGTTTGTTTGATTGCGCAGCACCGAGCGCCAATATCTCTCATGAGCAATCCTTGGCATTCTTCCATGCTAGGCCTTGCGTGCTTCTGCTGACCCTACCCGCCCGAGGAACAACATGACCGTTTCCACTGCCTTGTCCGACAATCTGGAGAAACAGGGTGAGGCATCGCTCCCGGCGTGGGATCTTGGTGACCTGTATCCGCTGCGTGATGCCGATACTGCGGCAGGCGGCTTCGCGGGTCGTTCGGCCGCTCTTGCGGACATAGAGGTGGCGAAGCAGGAAGCAGCTGCGTTCGCTGACAGATACAAAGGCAAGATTGCGGGCATCCTGGATGAGGCGTCAGGTGCGGCTGCATTGGCGGATGCGCTTGTCGCCTTCGAAGCGCTGGATGAGCGCCTCGGGCGTATCGGCTCATTTGCCGGTCTAATCTATGCAACAGACACCACTAACAGCGCGTATGCGAAATTCTACGGTGATGTGCAGGAACAGCTGACGGGAATCAGCAGCACCATTCTGTTCTTCACCCTTGACCTCAATCGCATTGAGGAAGTCGAACTTGAAGCTGGATATGCAATCAGCGGCGAGCTGGCGCGCTACCGTCCCTGGCTCACGACAGCGCGGGCATGGCGGCCATATCAGCTCTCGGATGATCTTGAAAAACTGTTGCTTGAAAAGCGTGTGACAGGCGCTGCTGCGTGGAACCGGCTGTTTGATGAGACCATGGCCGGACTGCGGTTTGAGATTGAGGGCGAGCAGGTGCCGATCGAACCTGCGCTCAACACGCTGACGGACGCAGATCCTGCCGCGCGCGAGCAAGGTGCGAAGGCGCTTGCTGCGACGTTCGCCAAGCACGTAGGGACATTCACGCTCATCACCAACACGCTGGCGAAGGACAAGGAAACCGAGGACCGGTGGCGCGGATACGAAGATGTGGCGCAGGCCCGCCATCTTTCAAATCAGGTCGAGCCGGAAGTGGTTGATGCCCTCGCGTGTGCTGTTGAGAGCAAGTTCGCATCTGTGTCCCATCGCTACTATGCGCTCAAGGCCCGCATGGTTGGTGTCGATCAGCTCAACTACTGGGACCGCAATGCGCCGCTTCCGGAAAGTGATGACCGCAAACTGTCGTGGGACGACGCGCGAACAACGGTTCTGGACGCTTATCGTGGCTTTGCTCCGGACATGGCGGACATTGCCGGCCGGTTCTTTCAACCTCAGGGCGGATCCAGCTGGATTGATGCTCAGATCCGACCGGGCAAATCGCCAGGCGCGTTTTCTCATCCGACGGTCCCCAGTGCACACCCCTATGTGCTGCTGAACTATCAGGGCAAGTTGCGGGATGTGATGACGCTGGCTCATGAGCTTGGCCACGGCGTGCATCAGGTGCTGGCGGCACCGCAGGGGCAGCTCTTGTCACAGACGCCGCTGACCCTTGCGGAGACGGCATCGGTGTTCGGTGAGATGCTCACGTTTCGGGCGTTGCTGGCAGACGCACCGGACGAACGCGCGCGCCGGGCAATGCTGGCCTCCAAGGTGGAGGACATGATCAACACGGTGGTGCGCCAGACGGCGTTTTACATGTTTGAGCGCGATGTGCATCTCAGCCGCCGCAATGGCGAACTGACGTCTGACGATATCGGGCGGATCTGGATTGATGTGCAGGAAAAGAGCCTCGGCCCGGCCATCAAGCTCAATGAAGGCTATGAGACCTTCTGGTGTTACATCCCGCATTTCATTCACTCGCCATTCTATGTGTATGCCTATGCGTTTGGTGATTGCCTGGTGAATTCGCTCTACCGGGTGTACGAGAACGGGCATCCTGACTTTGCCGCCACCTATCTGGATATGTTGCGTGCGGGGGGGACAAAGCATCATTCGGAGCTTCTGGCGCCGTTTGGACTGGATGCCCGCAACCCGGATTTCTGGTCAGGCGGGCTGGCTGTGATTGAAGGCCTGATTGATGAGCTGGAAGGGCTGGTGGCCTAGACATGGATGATACGCCGACCAATGAAGACAACCGGCTGACCGGGCGTGCCAAGCGGTACGCGCGCGTCGGTGGGGGTGTCGGTGGGATTGCCGCGAAGGTCGCGAGTTCGCGCTTGCTGGGTCGCGAGATTGATGACGCTGCGGTCGCCGCTGAGCTGCGGGATGCGCTGGGTGGCATGAAAGGCCCGATCATGAAGGTGGCGCAGATGCTTGCCACCATTCCTGAAGCGCTGCCGGAAGAATATGCAACCGAGCTGGCGCAGTTGCAGGCCAACGCACCGGCCATGGGGTGGCCGTTCGTCAAGCGGCGCATGGCTTCCGAACTTGGACGTAGCTGGCAGAAGAAGTTTGCCTCGTTCGAGCACGATGCGGCCGCCGCGGCATCTCTTGGTCAGGTGCATCGGGCGACGACGCTCGATGGTGACCCGGTCGCGTGCAAACTTCAGTACCCGGACATGCAATCAGCCGTCGAAGCTGACCTGACCCAGCTTGAGGTTGTGTTTGCCATTCAGCGGCGTGTGGGCGGCGTCATTGATACGCGGCAGATGGCAAAGGAAATCGGAGCCCGTCTGCGTGAAGAGCTCGACTACGAGTTGGAGGCCCGTCATATCGCGCTTTATCGGCGGATGCTGCGAGATGATGACACCATTCGGGTGCCTGACGTCATTGCAGATTTGTCAACGCAACGTCTGCTGACCATGAGCTGGCTCAATGGCAAGCCCCTGCTGGATTTCCGCGATGCCTCGCTGGAGGAGCGCAACCAGATTGCTTCCGCCATGTTCAGGGCCTGGTGGCACCCGTTCAGCCATTTTGGCGTCATCCATGGGGACCCGCACCTGGGCAACTATACAGTGCGCGAGGATCATGGGATCAACCTTCTGGACTATGGATGCATCCGCAAGTTTCCGCCCAGCTTCGTTGCCGGTGTCGTGGAGTTGTATCGTGGGCTGCAGACAGATGACCGGGATCGCGTCGTGGCGGCCTATGAAAGCTGGGGCTTCGAGAAGCTGAACAATCAGCTGGTTGATGTGCTCAACATCTGGGCATCCTTCATTTACGGGCCCTTGCTTGACGACCGGGTGCGGACGATCGCCGACGGTGTGTCTGCGGGCAAGTACGGACGCGAGGAAGCAGCAAAGGTTCATGCTGCACTCAAGAAACATGGTCCTGTGACACCGCCGCGCGAGTTCGTTTTCATGGACCGGGCCGCCATCGGTCTTGGCGGTGTCTTCCTGCAGCTCGCCGCGGAGCTCAACTTTCATGATCTGTTCAATGCTGAGATTGAAGCGTTTGACCTCGATGTGCTCATCAAGCGGCAGAACCAGCAGTTCAAGGCGCATGGTTTGGCGCTAGAGGCCTGAGCGCAGGTGGGCTATGTCTGCGGGCCGACAAGACATTTCGCAAGGGCAGACTTTTGATGGCCGACACAGATGCACCCGCAATTGAGGATGGTGTTCCTGAGGACTTTTTGCCTGCTACCTGGCGCGGTGGATTCGGGAATCAGGTCGGCCCGATCTACCAGCGGTTCAGCAAGGACGGCACCTGGGCGCGCGGCTTTCTGGTGAGCGAACGTCACACCAACGGTTTCGAGAACTGCCATGGTGGCATGTTGATGGCCTTTGCCGACATGGCCTTCGGATCTGTGGTGAGCTACGAGAAACACCGGTTCTGGGTGACGGTGCGGCTGGTCACGGATTTTGTGTCATCTGCGTCACTGGGCGAGTTTGTTCAAGGCAACGCGACGATCAGTGGGGTGGACGGTGATTTTATCGCTGTTCGGGGGCATATCTGGACGGGGGGCAATGACCCCAAAGGCCCTGATGCCCGGACACTGATGACGGGTACCGGTCTTTTCAAGATGTTGGGTGAAAGGCCAGGCGAATCGCCGCTTCTGGCCTTCCGGCGCAAATCGGGCGTGTGATGCCTGACGGGCCCGGGCTGCTTGCCCGAAAGGGCGCTTGCCGCCTATAGTCCGGCAGAATTCTGAGTATTTGTGACTACCTGCACTTTCTAAGGAGACAGGGCTTATGGCGGACGCCAAAAACGAAGTTTTCGAAGCTGAAAGCTGGGGCAAGGAGATGGAACCCGAGGGTCATCTGGGAACCTGGGACGGCTTCGTGGCTCTGACAAAGTGGGGGACGATTTCTGTTGTCCTCATTCTTGTTCTCATGGGCATTTTTCTGCTCTAGCGGCAGAAGCGTAGGCCTATTTGGCCTGGCCGCTACGTTTCGGCCAGGTGCATTCCAACCAATGGCCCAATAAAGGTCTGCATATACGTGATGCCCCACAAGGGGTGCGCGGTGCGGGCCTCATCCAACAGGGCGGAGAAATATGAAGCTTGCTATCCCAAAGGAGCGGCGTGACAACGAAACGCGCGTTGCTGCCTCGCCGGAAACGGTGAAAAAACTCACGACGCTTGGCTTTGATGTGATTGTGGAGGCGGGCGCTGGCCTTGCTTCCTCCGTATCAGATGCCGAGTTTCAGGATGCCGGAGCGACGATTGCGGCAGATGCTGCTGCAGCCATGAGTGACGCTGACGTCATCTTCAAGGTGCGTGGTCCGGATGCGGATGAAATTTCCAAGATGAAGCGCGGTGCCGTTCTGGCGGCGATGCTGAACCCGCATCAAAGCAAGGACACAAACGATGCGCTGGCTGCAGCCGGTGTGACGTCCTTCGCCATGGAATTGATGCCGCGTATCACGCGCGCGCAGTCCATGGACGTTTTGTCTTCACAGTCGAACCTTGCCGGCTACAAGGCCGTGATTGATGCAGCGGAGCTCTTCACGCGGGCGTTCCCAATGATGATGACGGCGGCCGGTACGGTTGCCCCCGCGCGCGTGTTCGTCATGGGTGCAGGTGTTGCTGGCCTTCAGGCAATTGCGACGGCCAAGCGTCTTGGTGCTGTTGTATCTGCTACGGACGTTCGCGCAGCGGCTGCTGAACAGGTTGAAAGCCTGGGTGGCAAGTTCGTGATGGTGGAGCCTGACGAAGGTGACACCGGCGAGACGGCTGGCGGCTATGCCAAGGAAATGAGCGAAGACTACAAGAAGCGGCAGGCCGCGCTTGTGGCGGAGACCATTGCCAAGCAGGACATCGTCATCACGACGGCGCTCATTCCGGGCCGTCCGGCGCCGGTGCTGGTGACCGAGGAAATGGTCAAGAGCATGAAGCCGGGCTCGATCATCGTTGATCTGGCTGTTGAGGCTGGCGGCAACTGCCCGCTGTCCAAGCCGGGCGAGATTGTCGAGGTTGATGGGGTCAAGATCATGGGGCACCGCAACGTGCCTGGTCGTTTGGCCGATGACGCTTCGAGCCTCTACGCTAAGAACCTGCTGAACTTCATTACGCCGCTCGTCGACAAGGAAACGGGCGCTCTCACAATTGACTGGGAAGATGAAATCATCACCGGCACGCTCATCTCCAAGGATGGGCAGGTGGTGCACCCGGCACTTAAGGAAGGAGCGGCCTAATGGAAGCTGCAATCGATCCCTTCATTTTCCGACTGGCGATTTTCGTTCTTGCGATCTTCGTTGGTTACTACGTGGTGTGGAGCGTGACGCCCGCACTGCATACGCCGCTGATGTCTGTGACCAATGCCGTGTCTTCGGTGATCATCGTTGGTGCGTTGATCGCCGTGGCCGTGGATGTCACCGCATCGGAGACTGCAGGCTTCTCGCGCTGGCTTGGTATTGCCGGCGTTGTGCTTGCCAGCGTCAATATCTTCGGCGGGTTCCTCGTCACCCAGCGCATGCTGGCCATGTACAAGAAAAAAGAAAAGAAATAGGGGGCCTGAAACATGTCTGCCAATCTCGCAGCGCTCGCCTATCTCGTTTCCGGCGTGCTTTTCATCATGGCGCTTCGTGGGCTCTCCAGCCCTGAATCGTCCCGTCAGGGCAATATGTTCGGCATGATCGGCATGGCGATTGCCGTCGCCACCACGCTGATCCGCCAGGACATCACCAGCAGTGAAGTGTGGATGTTCATCATCGGTGCGGTGGTCATCGGTGGCGGCATCGGCGCGATCATTGCCAACCGGATTGCCATGACGGCCATGCCGCAGCTTGTTGCTGCGTTCCACTCGCTGGTGGGTCTTGCGGCCGTGCTGGTGGCCTGGGCCGCCTTCATGTCACCTGAAGCCTTTGGCATCGGTGTGACAGGCAACATCAAGATCGTCAGCCTGATTGAGATGGGTCTGGGTGTGGCCATTGGTGCCATCACCTTCTCAGGCTCGGTCATCGCCTTTGCCAAGTTGCAGGGCACGATGTCCGGGGCGCCGATCATTCTGCCGGCGCGTCATCTCATCAACATTGTGTTGGCTGTCGCCATCATCGGTGGGGTGATCTTCCTGTGCCTTGATCCTGCCAACCAGACGGTTGAGGCCTTCCTGATCATCACGATCCTGTCCTTCATCATCGGTTTCCTGCTCATTATTCCCATCGGGGGTGCTGACATGCCGGTGGTGGTGTCGATGCTCAACTCGTACTCGGGCTGGGCAGCTGCAGCGCTGGGCTTCACGCTTGAGAACACAGCTCTCATCATCACAGGTGCCCTCGTAGGCTCCTCAGGTGCGATCCTGTCCTACATCATGTGTAAGGGCATGAACCGGTCGTTCTTCTCGGTGATCCTGGGCGGCTTCGGCGGCGAGACGGCTGCGGCCGGTGGTGCTGTTGAAACCCGCCCGGTGAAGCAGGGTTCTGCTGATGACGCGGCCTTCATCATGAAGAATGCCGGGTCAGTCATCATCGTGCCGGGCTACGGCATGGCGGTGGCGCAGGCCCAACATGCGCTGCGTGAAATGGCGGATGCGCTTAAAGCCGAGGGTGTAACGGTGAAGTACGCCATTCACCCGGTGGCCGGTCGTATGCCCGGCCACATGAACGTGCTGCTGGCGGAAGCCAACGTGCCCTATGATGAAGTGTTCGAGCTTGAAGATATCAATTCCGAGTTCTCTCAGGCCGACGTAGCCTTTGTCATTGGCGCGAACGACGTGACCAACCCGTCCGCCAAGACGGATACGGCAAGCCCGATCTTCGGGATGCCTATCCTGGATGTGGAGAAGGCAGCGACCGTCCTCTTCATCAAGCGCGGCATGGGCTCCGGTTATGCTGGTGTGGAGAACGAGCTGTTCTTCCGCGACAACACAATGATGCTGTTCTCTGACGCCAAGAAGATGGTGGAAGAGATCGTGAAGGGGCTGAACTAACCTCCTACACAGGCACATGCAAAAGGCCGGAGCGTTAGCTCCGGCCTTTTTTGTGCGTGGATGGCAGTGTGCAGCCAACAAAAAACGCCCCCGACAAAACCGGAGGCGTTGATTGATATCGTTGGTGCGATGCGACTAGCGCTTGCCGCGACCGCCACCCTTCTTGGGCAGAAGACCTTCGCGCTGGGCGCGCTTGCGGGCCAGCTTGCGGGCACGGCGCACTGCTTCAGCCTTTTCGCGGGCGCGCTTCTCAGAAGGCTTCTCATAGAAGTTCCGCAGCTTCATTTCACGGAAGACACCTTCACGCTGAAGCTTCTTCTTCAAAGCCCGCAGGGCTTGATCGACGTTGTTGTCGCGAACCAGAACTTGCACGCACTCCGCTCCCTTCGAGCTCAAAATTGGACCTTGCGCGCCATTGGTGCTGCGCAAAGGGCAGGTATCAGTTTGGATTGGACGGTTTCCTGGGGGAATACGCAGCGCTTCTCGTCATCAAGAGGCGCGCAAAATTCCGCCCCGGATCTGCCGTCAGGCACTCCAGAGGGGCGGTAAGTAGCAAAAACCCCAGGGCTTGTCCACCTTATGTCGCGCCCCTGACGCCTTTTCGTGACGCCCAGAGGGGTCCATATAGGGAGCATGACAATTCGCAAGATTGCCCGTATGGGTCACCCGGTGCTGTTGCAACATGCGCAACCAGTCGAAGACCCAAAATCCCAGGAAATCCGCCGTTTGGTGGCGGATATGGTGGAAACCATGATTGATGCAAACGGGGCCGGTCTGGCTGCGCCGCAGGTGCACGAGCCGGTGCGGGTGGTGGTTTTTCAGGCACCCCCGGAGCGTGTGCCGCCGGAAACAGAGGCTGAGGAAGCTTTTGACCATACTGCGCCGCTCACGGTACTCATAAATCCGAGAATCGAGGTTCTGACGGAAGAGCGGGCCTATGGCTGGGAGGGATGCCTCTCGGTACCCGGGATGCGTGGTCTGGTTCCGCGACCCACCCGTATCAGGTATTCAGGGCTCGATCTTGAGGGCAATGAGGTTTCGCGCGACGCCCGCGGGTTCCATGCGCGGGTCGTTTGCCATGAGTGTGATCATCTGGACGGTATCTTGTACCCGCAGCGTATGGATGATCTGAAGGATCTGATTTTTGAGACGGAAGCGCGCCACTGGAGTGGTGACCGGCCGTCGGACGCAACAAAGACTGAAAGCGCGGATTGACGTCCAAGGCAGTATCCAGCGCTCAAACTCGCAAGAGGCAGGTAGAACCATGACCGCAGAGAAGCATTACGCGAACGCGCGCACGCAGATTTTGAAAGCGGCCTTGCCGGACGTTCCCTTTGACGGGTGGACCGGCAAGAGCATGCGCAATGCAGCCAAGAAGGCTGGTGTGGAGAGCGGTCTGGCGCGCCTGGCTTTTCCCGGCGGCACGGCTGACCTTGTTTCCTACTTTGTTGCCGACGGTGACAAGCGTATGGCGGCGAAGCTGGCAAAGGCTGATCTGCCCGCCATGAAGGTGCGTGAACGGATTACCTTTGCCGTGCGCACGCGTCTTGAAGTTGATGAGAAGAACCGGGAGGCATTGCGCCGGGCGACGGCCTATCTGGCGCTGCCGACTTCTGGCACGGCAGGTGTACGTGCTTTGTATGGCACTGTTGACGCCATCTGGCGGGCGGCAGGTGATACGTCTACGGATTATAATTTCTATACAAAGCGCCTTATCCTGTCCGGTGTCTATTCCAGCACCCTGGCGGTCTGGTTTGGTGATGATACGGACGGGTTTGAGAAAACGTGGGCCTTTCTCGACAGGCGAATTGCTGACGTCATGCAGATCGAGAAGGTGAAGGGGCAGGCGGAGAAGATCATCGGGGCGTTGCCGTCCCCGTTGGGGCTTGTGTCCCGCCTGCGGTACCCGCTGGGGCGTTAGGTTCAGGCGTCAGGCTGAAGTCTTCGGCGAAATGCGGGTGATGTGACCCATCTTTCGACCCGGGCGGGCTTCGCCTTTGCCGTAGAGATGCAGGCCGGCATTGGGCTCCGTGGCCAGCTGCTGCCAGTCGTCTGCATCACTGCCGATGAGGTTGGTCATCGTGGCATCGGAATGGCGTTGCGGTGAGCCCAGTGGCCAGCCAGCGACAGCACGCATGTGTTGTTCGAACTGGCTGACGGTGCAGCCTTCCAGTGTCCAGTGACCTGAGTTGTGCACGCGCGGGGCGATCTCGTTGACAATCAACTTCCGGGTGCCGGAGGCGACGAACAGTTCAACACCCATAACGCCCACATAGTCGAGCTCAGCGGCGATCTTTTCTGCCAGGGTTCTTGCCTTTGCTTCAACGGTCTCCGGGTATCCGGACGGGACGGTAGATAGCGAGAGTATGTGGTTCTCATGATCATTGCGGGCGGGGTCATAGGCGGCGGTAGTGCCATCCAGCCCGCGGGCCACGATGACGGAGATTTCGGCTTCGAAGTCCACAAACCCTTCCAGGATAGAGGGCTGTTTGTTGACGGCTTCCCACGCGGTTGATGCCTGCGTCGTATCATCGATGCGCATCTGGCCCTTGCCGTCATACCCCAGGCGCCGGGTCTTGAGGATGGCTGGGGTACCGATGTCAGCAAGCGCCGTGGTCAGGCTCCCGACATCTGTAACATCCGCAAAGGGTGCGGTGGCAACGCCCAGACCCTGCATGAAGTTTTTTTCCGTCAACCGGTCCTGTGCGACTGACAGCGCGCGGGCACCGGGGCGTACGGGAACGTCCTGCGCCAGCATAGATGCCGTGTCAGTCGGCACATTTTCAAACTCGTAGGTGACCACATCGACCTGGGCTGCGAATGCTTTCAGCGCTGCTTTGTCGTCATAGGCGGCGATGGTGACGGCATCGGCTACCTGCGCGGCGGTGCAGTTGTCCTCCGGACAGTAGATATGGGTCCTGAGGCCCAGGCGGGCGGCTGCCATAGCGAGCATGCGGCCTAGCTGGCCGCCGCCAAGGACGCCGATGGTGCTGCCCGGCGGTAGTGGCGCAGGCAGATCAGGCATCTTCAACTGTCTCATGAACACTGTTGGTCTGCGCAGCCCGGTAGGCGTCGAGCCGGTCCGCCAGTGCCTCATCGGTCGTTGCCAGGATTGCGGCAGCGAGAAGGCCTGCATTCTTGGCGCCTGCCTTGCCAATCGCCAGAGTGCCGACGGGGATGCCGCCGGGCATCTGAACGATAGAGAGGAGTGAGTCCTGTCCCTTGAGGGCTGCGCTCTCGACGGGGACGCCAAGTACCGGGAGCGGGGTCATTGATGCTGCCATGCCCGGCAGATGCGCCGCACCGCCTGCACCAGCAATGATGACCCGCAAACCACGTGATTTTGCGCTGTTGGCATAGTCATAGAGGCGCTGGGGTGTGCGGTGGGCCGAGACAACCTTTGTCTCACACGGCACGCCCAGGGTTTCGAGTGCCTCTGCAGCGTGGATCATGGTCGGCCAATCAGAGCGGCTGCCCATAATGATACCGACGAGAGGAGAGGTGCTTTCGCTCATATATTGCCATCGCAGTCAGGCGCCGGGACAGGTGCCCGATGCCCAAAATAAAGCTGCCCGGGACGTGCCCGGGCGTGGAAAGCAGGGGAGTATAGGCACAGGCAGGCGTAAGGCAAGCATATGCGGACGGCATGAACCTGGGTCATTTTGTCGGTTTTGTGCCGGTTTGGGGCAGGATTGACGGCGTGCGCCCCCGGGATAAATGATTTGTTAAGGCACCTCACGTAGGTGGGAAGGGCAGCAATAGGCACTTTTTCAATGTTTTTGCTGTCTTATGACGTTGCCGGTCCACACCATTGTGGGTGTCCGGCGGTCCCAGAAGGGTGCCTGCGACAGGCGAGTGAGAGGCGGGATAGACCATGAAGGTTGGAGGAACACGGCGGCCTGGAACCGTGTCATCCGTGCGGGGAGCGACCCCGGCCACGCGGGCCTCTGCTGCCGGGTCAGCAACGGCCGCCAGTGCGCCTCGCCAGATTTCCGATACCGCCTCGATCATGGGTATTCCGGCTGCGGAAGTGACGCCCAAGGTGCGCGATGCCCTCATGACGCTGATGTCGGAGGTGGACGCGCTCCGGCGTGAACTCACGACCATCCGTGGGCGGCTGGATGCCGTCCAGCAGGAAGCGGATACGGATTCGCTCGTACCGGTTCTCAACCGGCGTGCATTCGTGCGC
>JANQMQ010000492.1 GCA_028279995.1 Candidatus Phaeomarinibacter sp.
TCAAGGTAGTGGAGGACCTGATGGATGATCACAAGATCCGCTGACCCGGCCGGTTCCGGCATCGACAGAATGTCGCCATAGCGGACGTGGCAATGGGTAAGTCCCTTACGCTCAAGGTTGGCACGCGCCACATTGAGCATGTCGTGATTGGTGTCATAGCCGATGGCCGTGCCTGCAACGCCGGAAAGCAGTTCCAGCATCTGTGCCGTTCCGGTCCCAAGGTCGATCAGCACCGGCACTTTCTCATCGCCGATCATAGCTGTAATGGCAGCTTCCACGTCTTTCTCGGAGACATAGAGCGCGCGCACCTGTCCCCACTCCGCAGCGTTCCGCCGGAAGTATTCCGCGGCCAGATCCGATCGCTCCGCACGCACATCCGCCAACCGCTCGCGATCACGCATCACCACGGGGTCATCCGGCGGAAGGAAATCCATCAGTGTGTGGGCAAGCTGGCCAAATGGTCCCCGGGTCTCCAGCCGATAGAACACCCAGCTTCCCTCACGGAACCGCGTGATCAGCCCCGCATCAGACAAAAGCTTGAGATGACGGCTGACGCGCGGCTGGCTTTGCCGCAGCACGTGGGTGATCTCAGAGACAGAGAGTTCGCTTTCGCTCAGGATCGCAAGCAGACGCAGCCGAGTCGTCTCGCCCGCAGCCCGGAGGACTTGCAACAGAGTCTCCATGTCATGCTCCCGTTCAGTCGACCATTTCGACCTCTGGGCCACAATATAAAGATATGTGCATGTCCAATGCTAGGGGGAACCTTCAAGGCGGCAAAATTGCATCAAGGGCACCCAAATGGTTGGATTTAAAACCAATTTGGGAGACGCAGGACTTGGTCGGCACGTCCAAACGCGACATTTGCGCCACATTTTGTGGGGTCTCTGCGGGCACACAACATCGTTTATGGCGACTATCCGGCCCTTATGATAGCTAAGAATCGGCGGGAAAGTGATCTTCACCGGATCGCCACCACAATCGCGCGCCATGACCGTGCCTATTGCCCGGGAGGCAGCAGGTTTGGTCCCAAATACCGGATTGTCCGGATGCATGATCCCCACTAGTCCATGCATCCTCGGAAATCAGGGATTTGTGGCGCTGGGAACCGATTGTGTACAAAAAAGAGCGGCAAACCGGTGAAAACCGGCAAGAAACACCGCCATGTACACGATTGCGTAATCGAGAGTGGACAACAATTGTGCCCAATGCGCGGATGAGTACATATACCGCGCAAACCGGAGGCAGATCGGCGTGAGTAAGATGGCGGCAGACAAGATTTTCGGCGGAGCAATGCTCAGCCCTTCGACGAGCAGGTCAGGGCGCGCCCTGGCGATTGGGATGATTGCCGGTCTGGCACTGACCCTGGGTGCCTGCGCGACACGCCCTGATCCTTCAGACCAGGCTGCCGTCGCGGCCTATCAGGAAGCCAATGACCCGGTCGAACCGCTGAACCGCTATTTCTTCGCGGTCAACGATCAGCTTCTCGACGGCCTGATTCTCAAGCCCGCCGCCCAAGGCTATGACACCGTCCTGCCCGGCTTTGCAAAGAATTCGATCCGCCATTTCCTCGACAACCTACGCACTCCGGTCATCCTCGTGAATGACATGCTGCAGGGCGAGTGGGATCGCGCGGGCACCACCATCACGCGCTTTGGCATCAACAGCACAGTCGGCGTCGGTGGTCTTCTCGACCCGGCAACGGACTGGGGCTATGACCGCCACGGCGAGGACTTCGGTCAGACCCTGGCTGTTTGGGGAACTGGCGAAGGTCCCTACATCTTCCTGCCGCTGCTTGGTCCGGCACCGCCCCGCGATCTGACGGGCTTTGTCGTCGATCAGGCTTTCGATCCGCTGACCTATGTGTTCTGGAATCGCCACAGCGTTATCCCGCCGACGCGGTTCATCGTGAACGGGTTGGATCTGCGCGCCCGCAATCTGGACACGCTGGATGAAATCGAGCGCACATCGGTCGACTATTACGCCGCGTTGCGCAGCCTTTACCGTCAAAGCCGGAACAACGAGATCGCCAATGGCGAAATCGATCCGGACAAGCTGCCAGACATCTCGGATATCGACTATGAGTTCGATTATGACGACGGCAGTGACGCAATCGAGACAGAATCCGCGCCGGCCGCAAGCCAGGGCGCAGGCATCTAACGTCACAAAGGAGTTGTAGTGAGCCGGTACGGTTGCAACCCGACTTGATCGGCTCACGCAAAGGTGTGTGAAGGTGCTTTCATGAGCGGTTCATGCGGCGCCTGTTTTAAGCGATCCTAATACTGGTTTTCAGCGTTTTGACCCGCCGGGGATATGGCACCATGTACGCAACACAGAAACTCTCTTTCCCAGCTTTGACCCTGCCCTTTCTCGCTGCCGTCCTTATGATGGCCGTGACGGCCTTTGCCCAACCGGCCAAGGCAGATGAAGCCGCTGAGGAATTTGTCGGAAGCCTTGGTGACAGCGCCATCGCGATCCTCGGCAATCAGGACCTTTCGGGCCAGGAAACGGAAGAACAGTTCCGCACCCTCCTGCTCGACGCCATGGACATCCGCCGCGTCGGCCTTTTTGCGCTTGGACAATATGCCCGGCTTCCGTCGAAGGAAGAGCGGGAAACCTATTTCGATCTGCTAGGTGAGTTCATCGTCAAGGTCTATCTCGGCCGCCTGAGCGGGTATACCGATCAGGAATTCATCGTTGTCTCTTCCA
>JANQMQ010000497.1 GCA_028279995.1 Candidatus Phaeomarinibacter sp.
CTTGGCGACAGCAGCCTGACGTTCGTGGTCGAGCGTCTTGTTGATACGCTCGTGCAGCTCTGCCAGATCGGGCCGGATGTAGTCCAGATCAACCTCCGATGCAGCTGCGTCGCTTTCGCTTGCATCATCGCTGGGCGCAATGAAAACAATGGATGCCCCTTCATCCAGCACGACCCCAGGCTCTGCAGCAACAAGATGAACCGTGCCTGCGCACGGCGCGGTAACTGCATGCTGCATCTTCATCGCTTCAAGTACTGCAATTTCCTGACCCGCCTTCACTTGCTCGCCATCTGACACCATGACCGACATGAGCAAGCCTTGAAGCGGCGCAAGGGCCCCGACCGTGCCTTCAGGCGCCTCCACATGTGACAGACCTTGAGCCGTCCTGGAACCTCTCTGTGATGGGGCTGCTCGCAGACCGTCATCCGTTGACGCAGCCGCGACCAGTGCAGAGCCCTCCCGGTCAATGAACTGCGTATCCACCTGCCAGTCCGACAGATCTCTATGCGTCAGAAGCGCGCGCAGGAATGTCTGGTTGGTGTCGACACCGCCAATTGCACATTCACCCAGCGCTCGATGCGCCTGACGCATAAGGCCCGGCCAGTCCTGATCTGCACGCCGGATGATCAGTTTCGCCAACAAAGAGTCAAACTGCGGATTGGTCGTGTATCCGGCGAAGCCATGACTATCCACCCGAATGCCTGGCCCACCAGGCATGTCGAATTTGGTCAGCGTTCCGCCCGATGGATGCACAGTCCCGCCAACGGACATGCTCTCCGTATTGATCCGCAGCTGCACAGCCGAAGCCACCGGGACCGGAAGAGCATCCAGACCGCAGTCCGACACACTGCGTCCGGCAGCGAGCTCGAACTGCAGAGCAACAAGATCAAGCCCGGTGATTTCCTCAGTTACCGTATGCTCGACCTGGATACGGGGGTTGCACTCAATGAAGTAGAACGGCGCGTCATCCCCATCTGCTGACGCATCGAGAAGAAACTCGATTGTCCCCAGGCCAAGATACCCGGACGCTGTGCCGAGTCTGACAGCGGCATCCAGAATGTTCTCACGCAAGGCAGGGTTGAGATGCGGCGCCGGGGCCAGTTCAATGAGCTTCTGGTGGCGGCGCTGGATCGTGCAGTCCCGCTCCCAAAGGTGAGCAACGTCTGCTCCATCGCCGGCAATCTGGACCTCGATATGACGGGCGCTCGGCAAATAGCGCTCCATGTAAAGTGAGCCGTCACCAAAAGCACTCAATGCTTCGGCAGAAGCCTGTGCAAAGGCCGTCGGGATGTCATCAGCGTTCTCGATGATCCGCATGCCGCGTCCACCGCCGCCTGCGACTGCTTTGAAAATCGCAGGCGCACCGTTCAGCGATGCAAAGAAGGTCAGGGCAGCAGTCTCATCGCCAAGAACGGAAGACCCTTCAATGAGCGGCAATCCGTTGGCTTTGGCCAGCGCCCGCGCCGCCACCTTGTCACCCAGCTGCGCCAGCGTATCAGGCCGCGGACCAATGAATGTCAGGCCGACCTCCGCACAGGCTGCCGACAGCTCCGCACTTTCAGCGAGCAATCCATATCCGGGGTGAATGCTGTCACACCCATTGTTCCTTGCGGTCTCGATGATGGCAGCCACATCCAGATAGGCCGCAACGCCTGCGCCGGTCAGAGGCACGGCATGATCTGCGATCTGCGTATGCAGCGCGCCCGCGTCATCCGGCGAAAAGACGGCGACCGTCTCAATCCCCAGATCTGCCGCAGCGCGGACAATGCGCACGGCAATCTCGCCACGATTGGCAATCAGGCACTTACGATTCGAGGTCAAACTTGTGTTCCTGGCAGATAATTATTGTTTTTTTCGCGCCGCATACTGGCAGGGCTCAGCCGCAATCAAAAGGGTCCTTTGCCCCGGAATTCTGCGGTCTTCCATTGCTCCCCACAACTGCCAGCACTTGAAGGTCTGGGATCAGAACACTAGCTGACATCTTGTCAGTTTGGCAAAAATGCTGTTCTCTCAGCGACAAAGCGACATATCCCCGACGTAAAGCCCCAAGAGTCGGGCGCAATCAGGTGAGCACACATGACCCTTCAGGAAACCTCCATTACAGCCAAGCCGGAGCACATTGACGTGCTGATCATCGGCGCAGGTATTTCCGGCGTCGGCGCCGGCTATCACCTCAAGGCCAACTGCCCCGGCAAGAGCTTCACGATTCTGGAAGGCCGCGAAACCATGGGCGGCACCTGGGACCTGTTCAAGTATCCCGGCATCCGGTCCGACTCCGACATGTACACATTGGGCTATTCCTTCCGCCCATGGACGAACCCGAAGGCCATCGCCGATGGCCCGTCGATCCTGGAATATGTCAAGGACACAGCCCGCGAGTACGGCATCGACAAACACATCCGCTTTTCGCACAAGGTCATCAGCGCCAATTGGTCGACGCAGGATGCGCTGTGGCACATCAAGGCGGAGCGCGGCGCCCTGAAAGAGCCAGTCAACTTCACGGCCGACTTCCTCTTCATGTGCGGCGGCTACTACAACTACGATGAAGCCTTCACGCCTGAATTCGCCGGGCGCGACGACTTCAAGGGCGATGTCATCCATCCGCAGTTCTGGCCGGAAGACCTGGACTACTCGGGCAAGAAGGTTGTTGTGATCGGCTCCGGCGCCACCGCGATGACGCTCGTGCCGTCCATGACCGACAAGGCCGACCACGTCACAATGCTGCAGCGGACGCCAACCTATGTGGTATCGCGTCCGGGCGAAGACGCTGTCGCCAACTTCCTGCGCAAGTACCTGCCGAACAAGCTCGCTTACGGTCTGACCCGCTGGAAGAACGTACTCTTCGGCATGTACTTCTACCGCATGTGCATGAAGCAGCCGGCCAAAGTGAAGGACTATCTCCTTGGCATGGTGCGTGAGGAACTCGGCAAGGATGAAGTGAAGAAGCATTTCACACCGCCCTATAATCCGTGGGACCAGCGTGTGTGCCTTGTTCCAGACGGCGATCTTTATGAATCGATCAAATCCGGCAAGGCATCGGTCGTTACAGACCATATCGACCGCTTTACGGAAGACGGCATCCTTCTCAAGTCAGGTGAGAAGCTTGAAGCAGACATCATCATCACCGCGACAGGCCTGAAACTTCAGGTCTGGAACGGTCTGGATGTCAGCGTCGACGGCAAAGTGATGACTGCGTCAGACACCATGGCCTACAAGGGTTTCATGTATTCCGGCATCCCCAACCTGGCATCGTCCTTCGGCTACACCAATGCTTCATGGACGCTCAAATGCGACCTGACATGCGAGTATGTTTGCCGGCTGCTGAACCACATGGACGCAAACGGACTGGATCAAGCCACGCCGAGCTTCATAGAAGGTGACGTGGAAGTGGAGCCCTGGCTTGACCTCAAGTCCGGTTATGTTCAGCGCGCCATGGAAAGCTTCCCCAAGCAGGGATCAAAGACACCCTGGAAGCTGCACCAGAACTACGCCAAGGATCTGGTCATGCTGCGCTTCGGCAAGCTGGAAGATGACGGCATGGTCTTCTCTAAGAAGCCTGCCGCCAAGCAGGTCGTCGAACCAGCTTCCATCGCGGCTGAGTAAGACCTGCACACAATCGATGACAGTCGAACCGCCGGGCACACGCCCGGCGGGTTTTCTTTGGCTGTGTGGTCGGACCCGCTACCTTGG
>JANQMQ010000583.1 GCA_028279995.1 Candidatus Phaeomarinibacter sp.
AGCTCCATCACGAAGCTGGCAAATTCCGGCGGGTTGCCCAGCCGCTTGGGGAACGGCACAGAGGCGGATAGCCCCTGCAGCACTTTCGGTGGCGCGGCCTGCATGGGCGGCGTGGCGAAGATACCAGGCATGATCGAATTCACACGGATGCCCAGATCCATCATGTCGCGCGCCATGGGCAGGACCAGCCCGTTCACGCCCGCTTTGCCGGAGCCATAACCCACCTGCCCCATCTGCGCGTCCTGTGCGGCAACCGATGCTGTCAGGGTAATGACGCCGCGCTCACCATCTTCATTCGGCTCGAGGCTCGCCATGCCCAGCGCCGACAGGGACGCGACCCGGTAGCTTGCCACCAGAATACCGTTGATCGAGTACGCATAGTCTTCCGTTGGAAAACGCATGAACTCACCGGTCTCGCGGTTGCGGCCGACGGTCTTCTTGCCGCCCTTCGACGTCATGGCGCAGTGCACGAGAATGCGTTCCTGCCCGTGGGCGGCCCGGGCCTTGTCGAACCCTGCGATGACGCTGTCTTCGTCCGTCACATCCACCTTGCAGAACACGCCGCCAATGGAGCTGGCCATTTCCTCGCCGGCCTCTTCATTGACATCAAAGATCGCGACCTTGACGCCCGCATCGGCCAAAGCCTGTGCGCTGGCCTTGCCAAGTCCGGATGCACCCCCGGTGACGACGGCAGCAGTAGCGCTGTCTATCTGCATGGTATTACTCCCTGTACGGATTTTTTAGAGAATGTAGCCGTCGCCGGTGGCGCGGATGGTGATGTCACCGAGAGACACGCCCCAGGGCTGGTTTACGGCCATGACGATGGCGTCGGCGATGTAGCCGGGATCAAGGACCGCATATTCCGCGCTGTTCGGGTCCGCCTCTTCGGCTGACAGCTGGCCTTCGGCATATTTGCCCATGGTCTCGCCATAGCTCAGCGCGTTCTGGCCGAGGATGCCGACGACGGCATCCGGATTGACAACACCTGTGCCTAGCGCTGTGCCGGGCACGCCCGTTGGCTTGATGATGGTGACCTTGATCTTGCCCTGCGCTTCTACACGCAGGGACTCCGAAAGATAGTTCACCGCCGTCTTGGTGGCCTGATAGACGCCGGAGCCAAGCACCGGGAAGTTGCCGTAGATCGATGACAGGTTGATCACGTGTCCGCGGCCCTGCTGCATCATCTGGTCATAGACCGCCGAAATGCCGTTGAGCACGCCCTTGATGTTGACGTCGATGCAGCGTGACCACTGGTCGGCAGCTGCTTCATGATCCGAGAAAAACGCCAGCGGCATGGTGCCCGCATTGTTGATCATCACGTCGATGGCACCATAGGTATCCACCGCGTGCTTCGCCATGGCGCGCATCTGCGCCAGGTCCGCGACGTTGGTGGCAATGCCGGATACGCTGCCGCCTGCGTCCGCCACCTGCTGAACGGTTTCCGCAAGCGCTGCTTCATCAATGTCCGCGCAGACAATCTTTGCACCCAGCGCTGACGCCTTGTGCGCCACGAGACGGCCAAAGCCACCACCGGCACCGGTCACCACGATGACCTTGTTTTCCACATGATTTGTCACAGCGTGTCGTCCTCCCGATGTTTCTTTTACCGGGAAGACTGGCACGCGGATGTGTGTGCGCCAAACCCGTCAGGCCTGACGTAGGGGAATCAGCGCTGAAAGAAGGGACGGCATCTGGCGTGTCAGGACGCGCAGGTCACGATGCACATGTCACGATGCGTAAGTGAACGGCCCACGCTTCACTTCTGGGAAGCGGTCATCTGGTGCCCGCTTGCGCGCTTCGACGTCTCTCGGGTTCACCGGCTCGCCACACTCACTGCAGTGCATGACACCATGAAAGTCGTGGCCGCAGGTCTTGTGACGGCGCAGGATCGGTGCGCCCGCCTCGTCAGAGTAATGCTCATCGCCCCAGTCCAGCAAAGCGATGATGGCCGGGTACAAGCCAACGCCCTTCTCGGTCAGGCGGTATTCAAAGCGCCGCGGACCATCCTGATACTGCCTCTGGGTCAGGACGCCATGCTCTTCCAGCAGCTTCAGGCGATTGGCAAGGGTCGTGCGGGAGATGCCCAAGCGTTTCTGAAAATCGTCAAACCGGCGCACGCCGAGAAACACATCACTCAGAATGACCAGTGTCCAACGATCACCCAGCACAACTGACGTCCGGGCCATAGAGCATTGCTGCTCAGGCAGGTCTTCCCATTTCATCTTCGGTCTCCGGGCTCGCTCTCCCGGCGGTCGATCACGCACCGCCGAAATTGATTCTTCGGCATCTTTGTAGCATGGGGACTCGACTAAGTCCAGATATTGGACTAACTTGATCCGACTTGTGGATTCAACAAACCCGGACAGGACCGTCATCATGCCCGCAGCAGCGCCCTTCAACCCGGAAGACATAGCAAACGCGAAATACACGGAACGGCCCGTCAAGGAGGGTGTGACCACCAAGAAACTGATCTGCGCCGCCTGCGACATCGCCTGCACGGTTGTCGGCGAAGTCCAGAAGGGGCGGGTCACCAAGGTGCGGTCTTCGGACAACCCCATCTTCCGCGATAATATCTGTATGAAGGGCATCATCGCGCCCAAGGGCCTCGCCAATCCCACCCGCATTCTCCACCCCATGAAGCGCGTCGGCGAACGCGGCTCGGGCGAATGGGAACAGGTCACCTGGGAAGAGGCGATGAGCGATATCGGATCGCGTCTCAAGAAGGTCATTGCAGATCACGGGCCGGAAGCCTGGGCGGTTTCCACCAGTCAGTGGAACACGTCAACCGACCACGGCCTTGGCCGCCGCATCATGAACCATGTGGGCTCACCCAACTGGATCAGTGGTGTGGCGCTGTGTGCGGGCAATACGGCGGCGGTCAACCGTTTCACCTATGGATGGTTCCCGTTCGGCGACTTTGCCAATACCAAGTGCATTGTGCTGATGGGCCACAACCCGCGCCGGCACAGCTGGACGCCGCTCTACAATTCCATCCGCGGGGCACAGGCCAAGGGCGCGAAACTCATCGTCATGGATCCGCGCCGCAGCTCCAGTGCCGAACGGGCAGACATCTGGCTGCCACTCAAGGTGGGCAGTGACGCCGCCATGATGTTCGGCTGGCTCAAGGTCATCATCGACGAAGAGCTGTACGACAAAGAGTTCGTCAAGACCTGGACCATCGGCTTTGAAGATCTGAAAAAGCGCGTCGACGAGTTTCCGCTGGAGCGCGTCGCCAAACTCACCGGCTGTGACCCGGAGATGATCGCCGAAGCCGCCCGGGTTTATGCGACCAGCGGACCTGCGGTCATTCCGTGGACGCCGATCACCGACATGCAGCGCAACAGCACGTCGGGCATTCGTCTGCAAACCATCCTGCGCGCCATCTGCGGCAATCTGGATGTGCCTGGCGGCGAGCTGCTGCAGGGCTTCAACCCGGACATCATCAACGAATCCGAAATCGAGATGCACCACGTGCTCTCGGACGAGCAGAAGATGAAGCAGCTGGGCTCTAAGGATCATCCCGCGTTCACCTATCGCGGCCAGCTTCCCTTCCGCGAACCCACCAAGCGCGTCTATGGACAGGAATATGCCAACCTCGTGATGGGCTGCCACATGGCGACACCGTCCGAGACGTTCAAGGCGATGGCGGGCGAAGGCGAGTATCCGGTGAAGGCGTTCTTCTTCCTCGGCAACAATCCGCTCCTCAGCTACGCGAACATGCCGCTTATTCAAAAGGCGATGATGAACCAGGACCTTATCGTGGCGCATGAGCAGTTCATGACGCCGTCCGCGCAACTGGCGGACTATGTCCTGCCGGCAGATAGCTGGCTCGAACGCCCCTGGCTGCACGACATGTTCGGCTGGATGTCGACCGTGCGCTTTTCTGAAAAGGCGATGGACCCTCCCGGTGAGTGCCGCAGCACGTTCGAGTTCTGGAAAGGGATTGCCGGGGCGCTCGACATGCCCGACGTCGTTCCCTGGGACACGCTTGAGGACTTTTATGACTACCGCGTCGCGCGCACGGGCATGACATGGGAAGAGATTGTCCAGACGGAGGTCCACTTCAAGAAACCGGCTTTCAGGACCTATGAGAAGAACGGTTTCGCGACACCCAGCGGCAAGGTCGAGCTGACATCATCCATTCTTGAAGACCTCGGCTTTGATCCCCTGCCCTATTTCCGCGAGGACCCGCCCAAGGACCCCGATTATCCGCTGATGATGTTCACCGGCGTGCGGGAAGACGGGTTCTTCCAGACCGGTCACCGGCACATCCCCGAAATGCGCGCGCGCCATCCGGAACCTGAAATCTATCTCAATGCCAAGACGGCGGCTGTCCGCGGCGTCAAGGAAGGTGAATGGGTCACGGTCGAGAACCAGCTTGGCAGCATCAAGGCTAAGCTCGCCATCAAGGACGCCATGCCGGATGATCTGGTGCGTGTGCCGCATGGATGGTGGAAGCCGGAGATGCAGCAGGGCGTCGGCCATCTCAGCGGCGCGCTGGACTATGGCGACTCGCAGCTGTGCCGCGATGACGCGGATTTCCTCGACCGCGAGCAGGGCATTCCGCACATCAAGGGCATTCCCTGCCGGGTTGTGCCGCTGGTGGCTGATGCGCCTGTCAAAGCTGAAGCCAAACGTCCCGTCATGGAGCCTGCCGAATGAGCCTGACCGACAAAGAAATCCGCAAGCAGGAGCGCAGCGCCCGGCTGATGATCTGGATGGCTGCGCGCAGTTCCCGCAACAAGACCTTCATCGACCGGATGTGCCGCAAGCTCATCGTACGCGCCACCACCGTCGACCCGGAGAAGGACTTCATGCGGGACCCGCTCATCGACAATGATGAAGGGTTTGATCCGGATGAACTCGACAGGTACCAGCGCGGCGAAACGGCCTAGCGCCACCTGCGAGAGAACCAACACGAAAAAAGCGTCCGGCTTACTCGCCGGGCGCTTTTGTTGTGGTCATAAGCTGGACAAAGAAATCCGTGCCGAGCACCAGATTGTCGATGGAGATGCGCTCATTGGTGCCGTGAATGGTCACGATGTCTTCTGATGTGACGACAAACGGGTGGAAGCGATAGGCATCGTCCGCCACCTTGGCGTAGTGCTTGCTG
>JANQMQ010000593.1 GCA_028279995.1 Candidatus Phaeomarinibacter sp.
GCAAAGCTGGGCCAATGCGGCAGACCGCACCACCACACCAACCGCTTCCGCAGATGCGGACCAGTTGGAGGCCGTCACGACGGCGACGCCGCCCACTTCACCCTTGAGTGCGATCGGTGCATCAAGGCTGCGGAGCAACTCAAATGTCATCCCGTCGGGAATGTCAGGCAGGTCGGGAAACTGCGCCCCTTCTCCCAGCGCGTAGGCAATGCTCTTGTTCTGGGCAATGCCGAACCGGGCTGGTACGGCAACTTCAAGCGCTTCAGCCAGGGCGACATCCATCAAGGCCGCATCCAGCGCAGGCGCAAACAGAGGTGTTGATCCTGAGCTGTTGCTCACGGCGTGTGCATTGGCGGCCACATCCCGCCCAACAGGCGTCTGGGCCAACACATCGGTTCCAGCCTCATCGCTTTGCGCAAACAATTGCCGATCGGCCGCATGCTGAGCACGCAGAACCGTCAGCCGCTGGCGCAGCCGCGTCCCCTCGCCATCCGGCAACTCACCAGCACACAGCAGGGAGACGGCCATCAGCGGGAAACCTCAGCAACTAGATGAATCAGGAGTGCTGTCTTTAGCCAACAAATGCGCGTTCAACAACAAAGGTCGACGGTGACGCGTTGGACCCCTCTTCCAGTCCAGCCTTCTCGCACAGTTCCTTGGTGTCCTTGATCATGTCCATGGACCCGCAGATCATCACCCGGTCATTTTCCGGATCAAGCGGCGGCACACCGAGATCCTCAAACAGCTTGCCACTGGTAATCAGGTCGGTGATGCGGCCCTTGAATGGATAGTCTTCGCGGGTGCAGCTGGCATAGCGCACGAACTTGGCCGGCGCCACGTCGCCCACCAGCGGATCGTCCTTGAGGCCTTCTTCCAGCTCCTTGCCGTATTCCAGCTCGGAGACTTCGCGGCAGGTATGCGTGAGAATGACCTGGTCAAACCGTTCATAGGTTTCCGGATCACGCATGACGGACGCAAACGGCGCAATGCCGGTGCCGGTCGAGAACATGTAAAGCCGCTTGCCTGGCAGCAGCGCGTCATGCACCAGCGTGCCCGTAGGCTTCTTGCCCAGCAGAACCTTGTCGCCGGGCTTGATGTCACACAGCATCGAGGTAAGCGGACCGTCGGGCACCTTGATCGAGAAGAACTCCAGCGTGTCGTCCCAGGAGGGGCTGGCGACGGAATAGGCGCGCATGATGGGTTTGCCCTTGGGGCCGGGCAGCCCGATCATCACGAATTCGCCGGAGCGGAAACGGAATGCCGGCGGACGGGTGATGCGGAACTTGAACAGGCGATCCGTATAGTGCTGCACCGAGAGGACTTCTTCCTCGGTGGGGGCATTCGGATTCACTTTCACGGCTGCCTCGGACATGGGCATCTCATCCTTCGCAAGTGCAATACGACCGGCGATATATATCCGCCTGACGCAATATATGTGGCGCTGCACATAACCCATTGTGCAGGGCATGGTCAAAGCGCCCGGGTACCGCACACGGCTTATTCACGAGAATTTGTAGTGAATAATTTTAT
>JANQMQ010000646.1 GCA_028279995.1 Candidatus Phaeomarinibacter sp.
TGCCGCGGCGAAATCGACGACCCGAGCTTCATCCTCGAGCGTATTGACCGCGAGCCGATCCCCTTTGGGGCGCAGGAAAGCTTCATCAACTATTCAGCCCACCCGGGAAATGATCCGGTGACCGAGCCCGCATTGGTGGCGGCTGACATGTTTTACATTCCCGCTGGTTTCGCCAATCCGCCCATGGTGTCAGGCCTCGCCTCCAGCAACGGCATCGTCATTATCGGGTCCGCCGCCACCATGGCCCGCGACCGGCATATGACGCCTTATGGGCTCATGGGCGGCAGCATGGTCATCGCCAACATGGTCCGTGGTTTGGAAGAAGGGGGCGAAATCCGGCGGCTTTATTGGCTTCTGGACGCCGTCTTGCTGACAATCTTCGTCACGCTGATCGTCGCGTCCTTCTGGTATGCCCGCATCGCCCGTGACTGGATCGGCCCCACATCGCACCTGCCATTTTTGGCGCGAATGGCCCGTTTACCAGCGAAATTGCTGACAAACCCGGTTATTGTTAAACTGCTGATAGGGGTGGGGATTTTCTGGGTCAGTACTTTCGCCAGCTATCTCCTGCTAGACAATGGGATTTGGGTGAGCTTTGCGGCGCCGGCATATGTGGCTGCCCTGAACGAGGCCCGCGAAGACTTTGAAGAATTGATGGAGAGCTTGCGAAATGCGCGCAGCCAAGCAGCTTAGTTTCGCCGTTTCAGGTGCCGTTGCACTTGGGGCCATTGCCACCGGTTTCGTAGCACCCACAACGCCTGCCCAGGCTGCGGTGGGCGCCTGCACAACGCCGACTGTTGCTTTCGTCAAGGACGTACAGGGCAGCGAAGACAGCGTGCGTATATCGCGTGGCGGTGCCGAGGGGCCGCTGGGCGTGTTCTCACCCCTGTGCGAAGGTGATGTGCTGAAGCTGGGTTCATCTGCGGACCGGGTCGTCGTTGCCGTTGCCGGCGCATCGCACCCGCGTGAATTCCGTGGACCGTCATCTCAGACGATCGGCGGCGCCGAGACCGCGTCCCAATCCGTCTCCGAAATCATCGAAGGCCGCCTGCTCCCGCTGGGGGATCGCATGGTGGCCCAGGGATTGGGACGCTCCGCGGAGGAATTCACCTTCGGCCTTCTCGATCTGGAAGCTGAATCAGCACAGATAAAGTCAGGCTTCCGCCCCTTGTGGGTTGGCTGGACCGGCGGCCAGGCCCCGTTCGAACTTCTGGTGCTCGATCCGGAAGACCGCATCTTTGCGTCCACCACCCTGTCTGACAAATCGACGACCATAGCAGCGCGGGAGATTGTCCCGGGCCGCTACTCCATCGTCGTGAAGGACAGCTTCGGCCGCACCAACCAGACCTTCTTTGATGCCGTGGAACAGGCCCCGCCCGCACCGGAAGTGGAAGCTCCCACCTGGATGGGCGAGGACACAGCCGCCATGTTCTCTGCCTTCTGTGTGGCGTCGGAAGACCCGTTCACCTGGTCGTATGAAGCCGCCCAGATTCTCAATCAGGCATCAGACAATGGGCTGGACCGTGACGCGGCGCTTGCCCTCCTGGCATCGGGTGACACTGCGGCCCTCTGCCCGCTCTAGAGAACGCTGACAGCGCCTGACTGACCGTGTCCAGCAGCCTAACTGCGGGCATCAAGCGCATGCGTTGCATCACCAATCACCACATAGGGCGCCCAGAAATAGGGGTGCGCCGTGTCACTCCTCTGCATCAGGGAAGCCTGCGCATTGCGCAGTGCTTCGTGCATGGGCGCCCCCCGCGCCTCGGAGAAGAATTGACGCGTAATGGCATCAGCCGCCTTGTCATCAGCAACCCAGTGGGTGGCCAGCACTGCGCGGGCGCCTGCATAAATGAAGCTGCGCACCAGACCATCAAGCTGCGCACCGTCAAACAGCGCCGCCAGACCCTGCGCCCCTTCACCGGTGCGGGCCGTATCACACGCCGCCAGAAAAACCAGATCTGCTGATATCTGCATATCGAGAATTTCAGTTGCGGACAGCAAAGCGTCCCCCTCACTTCCAAGGCTGGTCAGCAGAGACGGCTCGGTAATGCAGAATCCATCGCCAAAAAAGCCATGGGTCACGAACACCAGCACCTGCTGGTCGCCGATTGACGGATCATTGAGTATGGCCTGATCGGTGAATGCAGACCCGTCCACTGTCTTGCGACGGAAAGAACTGGCCACACCGGCCGCGAGGGGGGTCAAGGGTGCCTGCAGATTTTCCTGCCCTGCGAAAACGCGTCCGCAGCGCGCCGGGCGACCTGCCGCAACCATGCGCTGCGAATAGCGGTTGATCCACGGATCGGTGGAACGCGGCGGTGTTGGAGGCCCGAAAACAGTGAGGCCACCGGGGGCAGCCTTACGTTCCGTCCGGCGTGTTGCCACGAAGCTGCCGGCGCTGGGTGCTGAGATGAATGCGTAGTCCCGCGCCAGGAACGCAATCTGGCTGTAGTCCCTGTCACGCATGCTGCCGCCGTCAGCGGGCAGTTCGGTCACGAGCGCCGCCGGCGGCATCGAGCCAAGAGATCCACGCGGCGAAAAGATCAGCGTCTCAACCCCTGCCCCTTTCATCTCGTCATGCACGGGCCCGAATACACCCTCGAACAGTTCATGCGCCTGTGCGACAGCGTAAGGCACGGTCCCACCCCGGCGGCTTCGGAGTGTCAGGCGAAGACGCCGCACCAGCTTCGCCGCTTCACTGCTTGTGAGGTCCGTCTTGAACGGACGCACCTGTCCATTGAAAACCGCATAGCCAAACCCGCCGGACCCCGTCGCGGAGAAGGCAACAAACGCTTCGCCGGGCTGCACGGTCTCAACAAGGTCATCCGCCGATGCACCCTTGTTGACCAGTTGCATGTACTGCGGTTGCGCACGGCGCGCCGCATCTTCAGCAGCCAGCAAGGTTTGCTCGATGGCATCAGCCGCTTCACGAAGCTCGGACAGTCTCTGCGCGTCCGCCGTGCCCGCTTCTTCCTGAAGCCGCTTTTGAGCCCCCGCAAGTGCGCGCCCCGCGTCCTGAAGTTCACGGATTTCAGTCGCCGCCGTGTCGGTCGCAAGACGGGCAGCCGCCTGCGCCATGGCCGCAGCCGCGCGCGGTTCCACCACGTCTTCAAACGCGTTGATGAACTCGAGGGTGGCAGCCTGGTCACTGCCGTCACCGGCGCGCTTGACCAGCAGATCAAGATATTCGCCAGCACGATCAGGCGATACACCGAACGACCCCTCGACACTGGCGTAGAGGCCAAACGCCTCACGATAGGAGGCCAGCGCGGCATCTTCGCGCCCTGCAGCTGCCTGAGCCCTGCCCAGGCTTGAAAGAAGTTGCGCTGTCAGAAGCGAGCGTGGTTCGCGGGCCCGCCAATCAGCAAGAATGGACTGCAATTGAGAGACTGCGGCTGACGATCGCCCGGCCTTGAGCGCGATAAGCGCCTGCTTCTCGCCAATGAGCGCCCTCAACCACGGAGCCGATCCGGGAGGGGCAGCAGCCACACGAACATCTGCTTCTGCCAAAGCGTCAGTTGCGCCTTCCCGGCCGCGCAGATCCAGAATGGATGCCAGAATGTAGGCCCGGTGGCCCTTAAGGATCGTCGCACGGATGCCCGGCTTCAGATCACTGTCGGAATAGAGCGGGGGCACTTCCTCCCCCCGCCGCTGATTCACGAATTCGGCAGCCCGCGGACTGATGGTCGTCAGGCGCCCGCCACGCTGCACCGTCTCAAAGGTCGACACCGCCCCGGTCGTTTCGGAAGAGAAGGGTGACTGCGCCAGTTCTTGCGCTTCACGCAAGGACCCCTTATTGAGCAAATGCACCGCCCGATAGTTATTCAACTTGTCGCTGAGCCAGGCCGTCCCAAGCGTCGGTAGCAATGCCTCCGTATCATCAAGCAGGGTTTCAGCTTCCGCGAAACGCCCCTGGCTTGAAAGATTGAGCGCGAGGTCCAGAGCAATGTCAGCACGCCGAACAGGGTCGCCCCCAAACAGACCATCTTGAATGGAAACCGCCCGGGCAAAATCCTCCGCTGCAAGCGCAAACCGGAAAGACGCATTGCGCTTGTGGCCGCGCCGCCGCAGAACTTCCTGGTCCTGCAACGCCACAACACCCGGCAGCCCTTCAACCTCCGAAGCAGACAACTCAACCGGCGCCGCATTGCCGACAATCGCTGCAACCCCCCGCCGCATGACCGGTAGCAATGCAGGAAGACCGCGTCCCGCGCTTACAAGACCGTTTCCCGCATCCTGCACTGCGATGTCGCGAAAGAGATCCGCTGAGGAACTCCCCGGGCACGTCAGCCCGCCGGACGCCAGCTGCAACTCGTCCTCATTGAGCACCCGACCGGCCACATCCGACCCGCGGACACACCCAGCCAGAAACCCGTCCAGCTGCGCCACGCTCTGATCGGGATACACCTGAATAGTCCCTGCTGGTCGACGCCAGGAGCCACAGAAAACATCATATTGCGCACCCAGGCCATCAAGCTGCAGGTCGATCCGCCGGGTTGCCCGGCACTGCTCCGCGTCAGCACTCTGCCCAAGGTCGAGTGCCTCGGGCAGCCCTCCGGATGTCGAAGCGACGCCGCCAAAGCCCACTCCCTCACTCAGGGACTCACACCCTGCAAGGGCTAGACCGGCAACCAACAGCACGGTCAGGCGAGTACGCTTTGATGCATCACGGGGTCTCGTGATCATGGCAAACCGACCCCCCAAAGACCTTCGTTACCGGAGCCGGCTACACCGCCCAGGTCTTCTTCATCTTCTTCGTCGTCATCATCATCTTCGAACCCGAACAGGGTGCTGTTGGTAAGGCTGCTGAGAGCGCTGTTGCGCGAGCGTGCACTTTCCTGCGCTTCGCGCAGAATGGCGATGGAGCAGCTCGATGCGTCACCGATGACGCACAGGTTGAGGCGCAGTTCACCATTCTGAGACAGGCCCGGCGCCAAGAGATTGGGCTCGAGACCCGCCTCAAAGCCTGTTACCCGCTCACCAGAAGACCGGATAACTGTCCCGAACAGATTGACCCGCTCTGGGCCACCACCGGTGGTGAGGATCGTGCCTTCGCCAGTAGGGGCCTCTCCAAACACAATACCAGCCCCGACGAAACTGGTGCCTGTGTTGAGTTGAACGATCTCGCGCGGCGCCAGCAACCTCAGCTGATCGGCTGCGATAAACACATGGTCCTGAGTGCCGTTGAACAGCGCCAGATCAGGCTCACCAAGTATGGAGAGGTCTATGTTTCCATCAGTCCTGAGGTGCTCTTCGAGAAAAGCCTGCGTGCCGATCACAATGTCCCGTGAACTTTCCAGCCGCAGCGATCCCAACCGGCCTGTTGCCGTGTCCTCGCCAAGAGCTCCGGAAACAAAGATGAGGTCAGGTCGCGCATTAATTCCCGCATCCACGAACCCGAGCTGCAGGTTTGGCAACCCGGTTACTTTGCCTGCGGCAATGATCCGCGCATTGACATCAGCGCCAAGGAAAAGCGACTGAAGCGATGCCGGATCAAAAGACGCGTCCAGCAATGCAAGGTCATTGGCCCCTGCATTGATCTGAAGTTTCGAGGCCAGGATCTTCGTGACTTCGGATGCATCGAGGGTGAAGCCCTGCGGCCTGCGCAAGGTGACACCATCAGTGCCACCAGAGCCACCGATGATGATGGTTCGCCCCGTACCGGCAGGTGTGAGGTTGAACTGGTCGCCCGCGGTAATCGTGCCTGTCAGATCAAGGTCAAGCACCACCAGTGAAACGTCGGAATCCGACGCGATGCTGTTGATGACAGCCGAACCGGATGGAGCCTCAATGAGCAGGATGCCGCCCAAGGCATTGACCGAACCCGCGACATTTACGTTGCCGTTGAGCGCCTGTAGCGTCGCGGTACCGCCGATCGTCGACGTCCCGGTCATCGTGGTGGACC
>JANQMQ010000667.1 GCA_028279995.1 Candidatus Phaeomarinibacter sp.
GAGCAGCATGTGCGGCGTCCTAGATGTGCTGGCGGTTTTGGCGGGCCGCGCAGAACATGTTCTACGCGGCCCGGTCAAACCGTGTGGGCAGACTAGTCGTCGCTGCTTTCGGCGTCGCCGCCTTCAGCGTCACCACCATTTTCAGCTTCCGGCGCATCAGGTGCTTCCGGTGCTTCGTCTTCAACCGGTGCAACCGTCGGTGCAGCGATTGTTGCGATGGTGAAATCGCGGTCTGTGATGGTGGGCTTGGCGCCCTCGGGCAAGGCAACCTCGGAGATGTGAATGGAATCACCAATCTCCTTGCCGGTGAGATCAATGGTGATTTCGTCCGGGAGGTTGTTGGCCGGGCAGAGAAGCTCGACTTCGTGGCGGACCACGTTGAGCACACCCTTCTGCTTGCTGATGCCCGGGCTCTCTTCCTCATTGATGAAGTTCACCGGGATCATGACATTGATCTTCGCGCCCTTGCCAAGGCGCAGGAAGTCAACGTGGATGATGAAGTCGCGCACCGGGTCCAGCTGTACGTCACGGGCAATCACGCGGGTGGTGTCGCCATCAACGTCCAGGTCCAGCAGCGTGGACATGAAGTTACCGGTGTTCCAAAGCTTGGTCACTTCGCGTGAGCCAACCTTGATGAGGGTGGGTTCTTTCTTGTCGCCGTAAATAACCGCAGGAACTTTGTCCTCACGCCTTGCAGCCCGTGCGGCCCCCTTGCCGGCACGGTCGCGGCGCTCTGCGGTCAACGCCAGGGTCTCTGCCATGGGTCGTCTCCGTAAAAATGAGCGTCAAAATAAAAGGACGGCCACAGGGTCCACACGGACCAGCCGTCCTCCACCACAGACCTTGTCCCCTCCAGGGGTGCGGAAAAGGCAGTGGTGGCGGGGTTTTAGGGGAAAATCGGGGGCAGGGCAAGCGGGCGCTTGAGTGCACTTACCTGCAAGGGAATTTCGGGGGGCATGGTGCCCGGGTGATGAATGGTGAGACCACACTTTTTGAGGGTTTCAGCCATGTCTTACGCCATTTCCATCGGATTTCTGATCCTGACGGCCCTTCATGCACCGCCGGCCCTGTCAGCACTGCGGCCGGGCATCATGGTGTCGCTCTATGGCCCGGCAGTGGCCGAGGGTGGTCTGGGAATTCTGCTGCATCACCGCGCCATGGGATTTGCGCTGGTGGCGCTCTCGTGCCTGACAGCAGCGTTTATTCCCGCTGTCCGTCAGCCGGTGCTGGTGCTGACCGGGTGGAGCATGATCGGCTTTCTGATCGCCTATTGGGTTGGTGGCAGTCCGGCAGGAGCGCTCCAGCGGATCGCACTCGCGGATCTGGTCTGCATCCCGGTGTTGGCGTTCCTGGCGTGGGCGGTTTGGGTTCGCGCCTAGTCGAACAGGCTCGACACGGACCGCTCTTCGGCAATGCGGTGCATGGCTTCGCCGATGAGGGGGGCGATCGACACAACACGGATGTTGTGGCTGACGCGGATGGCTTCTGTGGCCTGGATCGTGTCTGTGATCACCAGGTTCTTCAGCTTGGATGAAGATACACGGGCAACGGCGCCGCCGGAGAGTACGCCATGGGTCACATAGGCTGATACTTCCTTGGCGCCCTGATTGAGCAGTGCCTGGGCCGCATTGCACAGGGTGCCGGCAGAATCGACGATGTCATCCATCAGGATGCAGGACCGCCCGTCTACGTCGCCGATGATGTTCATGACTTCACTTTCGCCGGCGCGCTCACGGCGCTTGTCGACGATGGCGAGGTCCGCATCAATGCGCTTGGCCAGCGCGCGGGCGCGGACCACGCCGCCCACATCCGGAGACACCACCATCAGCGGGTCGCTGCCGAAGTTTTCCTTGATGTCCTGGGTGAGGACGGGTGCAGCGAACAGGTTGTCTGTCGGGATGTCGAAGAAGCCCTGA
>JANQMQ010000682.1 GCA_028279995.1 Candidatus Phaeomarinibacter sp.
TTATGCATTGTGCTGTGGTGCTACTGTCGCCGTCACCAATGGAGCGTTTCCTGCTTCTGTGTAGGGTGCTGTTGCAGCAGGTGGATTTGACCGGCCCGAGGCGCCGTGTGCTGCCAGCAATCTGCGCTCGCGCGCCAGCGTCTTGTCGACACGGTTGGCATATTTCTCACGCAGTTTTGGATTGTAGCTGTGATACCGGGCGCTGGCGGCACGCCAGTTGCCGTGGCGATCCTTAAGGCGTGTCAGAAAGGAGGCCGCATAGGCCATGTTGGCGGCAGGGTCGAAGGCTTCCTCAAGGCTTGTGAAGGCGCGCGGGTGGTAGCGCAGATTGACCTGCATGCAGCCGATATCGATTGATCGTGCTCCGTCTGCCATCAACCGGCGTACAGCCCATATGGCGTCGTCCTTGGTGGCAAAGCGGTAGCCCTTGCCGTGAGAGTTGATGGTCCATGGCCAGGCAGTGTGTTTCCCGTCTGGACCGCGGCGACCGGTTTCTACAAGGGATATGGCCTGAAGCAGCGCCTGAGGCATGTCATTGGCGCGCTCAACCTTCTGCGCAGCCGTGCGGCAGGCCTGCCAGTCATCTTTCTGGGTGGCTGTCATGTCAGCGGCAAAGGACGTTGTTGTCATGAACCCGGCACATAGAAAGCCGATGGCTGCAGCGACGCCGCGCCGAAACGATACAGCTGGAAATGTCTGGCAATGTGCCATTTAGCCAAACCTGACCTGGCCCCAGTCGGAAATCGGCATTTGAGGGCCTTTTTGTGCAAATGCAGGCCTATTTTGCTGCTGCAAAGGTTAACGGCATCTTACTGGGTCTCCTTGCCCCTTTCGCTGACAGGGAGACCTATCCAAAATCCCGATTGTGCACTGCAATCAAGGACTTGTGGGCAGGGCCGGAGGGATGCAGTTCGGCACGGCTGCTATGCGCCGTATTTTCAGCCTTGGGGACCGGAAGTTCTTGAAATTTGTGCAGCGCAGTGCCATTTTGTTGCAACGCGGCATCGCGAGCGCTCAGCCCGCCTTGCCGCTGCCCTTCCTGGGCGTTTCCTCCCTGAACTTGGGCCGTCTGGATTTTCCAGACGGCCTCTTTTTTTGTCCGCAGGTCGGAAAATGAGAAGAGACGGGAAGTGAACCGCTACTCGGCGGAAAGTGCTGTCGGTGGTGAAGCCGGCGCCAGAAATGCCCGATCCATAAGAGCCAGTCGCGCTACAAACTCACCCATGTCGCGGGTCAGCCGGTTGAGGCCCGCCGCACGCGTGACCCTTGCTTCATCCATGTAGAGGGCTCTGTTGATCTCGATCTGCAGCGCATGGAGGCCCTGTGCCGGGCGTCCATAGTGCTCCGTGTTGAAGCCGCCTGCATAAGGCGTATTGCGCACGACGGAATAGCCAAGGTCAGTGAGGATGCTTTCCGCAGTGTCGGTGAGGGCAGGGGACGCGGAGACACCATACCGGTCGCCCAGCACAATGTCGGCCCGGTTGGTGCTCATATCATCTTCGAACGGGCCGGCCATGGAGGGCATTGAGTGGCAATCCAGGAGCACAGCGCAGCCAAATCGCTTGAATGAGGATTCAAGCAACTCCGATAGTGCCTGATGATAGGGCATGTAGAGGGTGCGGATGCGGTGATCGGCTTCTGCGTAGCTAAGAGGAGCGCGATAGATTTCAGTCGAATCCGCCACCACCCTGGCGATGGTCCCAAGTCCGCCCGCTACACGGACCGAGCGAGTGTTGGCATGCGGCGGCAGGGCATCATGGAACATGGCCGGGTCGAGCTCATAGGGCTCGCGGTTTGTATCGAGATAAGCGCGAGGAAAATTGGCTTGCAAAAGCGGCGCGCCCAGGCGCGGGGCCCCCGAAAAGATCTCATCCACGAAGCTGTCTTCGGACCGGCGGATGGATAGGGGATCAAGACGGGATGCTGCAAGGAATGCCGGCGGATAAATGCGCCCGGAATGAGGTGAATTCAGAACAAACGGAACTGTCTGTGTATCCGGCGACGAAATCGTGAATGGCGGGTTGAAGTCCTGTCGGCGGGACTGGTTGTCCCTGCTATGTGCCGTCATTCAAGGCTCCTGCCTTTGCCGCATCGTCTCTGCGATGAGTCCAGTTTCACATCCAGTACTTCTCGGAGCCCGGTTGTGTGGTCAATGTAGCATGCACGCGGCGGATTTTAACGCCTGCAGGGGACATTTGCGGTGATGGCTGGGGCCGTTCGGCCACAAAATCACGTGAATTTCAGCGATTTTTCCGGTCGCTTCAATTGGTGCTAACCGCCCGTTTACCATTCGGTTCCTATAACCGGGGGCATCCCGAAGGCACTGAATTGTGCCGATTCGGGCAAGAGAGCGGGATTTCGGGGGCGCAAAGATGGCACGTATTCTGTTGGCTGAAGATGACGAAAGCATGCGGCGCTTTCTTGCCAACGCGCTTGAAAAAGCAGGCCATGATGTCTTGTCCTATGGTAGCGGCGACCTGGCCCACGAGAAGCTCATTGGTGACGTGTTTGACGTGCTGCTGACCGATATAGTGATGCCGGAAATGGATGGCATTGAACTGGCCCGCAGGGCGGCTGAGCTCGATCCCACCCTGAAAATCATGTTCATCACCGGTTTTGCAGCCGTTGCGCTCAATCCGGAATCGGAAGCCCCCAAAGAGGCCCGTGTCCTGTCCAAGCCGTTCCATCTGCGTGAGCTCGTGCAGGAAGTTGACCGGCTTCTTGCCGCCTGACGTTTTTCGATCCGGCGAACCTTTTCAAACCAATGTCTTTTCTTGATGTGAGTGTCGGGTAGGCTCTGCCTGCCGGGTACTGCGTTGGCTGTCGTCATGCTGTTTGTCCGGCTCACATTGGGAGCGGATATTTGCCAACTGCACTTTCACCTCCTTGCGATGAAAGCATCGGAAAACCTGCCGACGGTGCGGCTTGCGTCAATGAGACCGGTACGCTCGTGGCCACGATCCTTGCTTCCAGTCTGGCCTTTGTCGAAGGGTCGATCGTCAACATCGCGCTGCCGTCGATCCTTGCAGATCTGGGTGCCGGTGCCTCCCAGGCTCAATGGATCATCAATGCCTACTTGCTGCCGGTTGGTGCCCTGGTGCTTCTCGGAGGTGCCTTGGGTGACCATTATGGCCGGAAATGCATCTTCCAGATCGGCCTTGTGCTGTTCGCACTTGGCAGCTTCGCCTGTGCCCTGGCGCCAGACATTTCGACACTGCTGATCGCACGCGTTGTGCAAGGCGTCGGAGCAGCGCTGCTGGCACCCAACAGCCTGGCCATCATTGCCGCAGCATTTACAGGGGCAGCGCGAGGCCGCGCCATTGGCATATGGGCGGCCGCCGGCGCTTTTGCGGGCGCAGGCGCTCCGGTTCTTGGCGGCTGGATCGTTGATTTTGCTGACTGGCGATGGGCTTTCATGATTGTTGTACCGGGTGCCGCAGCGGCAGTGGCTGTCGGCCAATGGGCAATCAGCGAAAGTCGCGAGGCAAGCGGCACAGCGGCACCCCTCGACTGGAC
>JANQMQ010000718.1 GCA_028279995.1 Candidatus Phaeomarinibacter sp.
GTGCGCGGCAGCGCTCACATTCCTGCTGTTCGGTCTGTCCGCCAGCGACGAAGCAGGCCTTGTTTCCCTGCTGCCGCAACTGCAGATGCCTTGGACGCACTACCTGGTGCTGCTGGCAGTGCCGGTCGCCGCAACAACCCTCACGGCCATTGCCGCGCGCATGACAGTGATGCGCGCTCTTGCCCCCACGCTTTAGCCATATTTTTAGGCTGTATTCACTTAACTTCCTGCATTCTGCCGGTCAGCGTCCCATGGCTGCTAAAGTCCCGTGGCATGGTTTTCGCTGTTAACCGTTGGCAATGCCGCAATACGCCAGAATGCAACGGCATTGGGACACCTGCTGAAACGCACAAATGAGGCGTTTCACCGGTTTTGATGTTTTGTGAATGAGTAGCCGGACCAGAAAGTGAACGACCCGATTCCCATTTTCGGACAGTCACGCGCAAACGGACGCAAGGGCCTCCGTCTGCTGAGACTGCTTATCGTGCTTGTGGCAGCTGTTTTTCTCATCGGAATCGGCGGCTTCCTGCACTTCGCGTTCAAGATCCCGCCTGCCACTGACATCAGCACACAGGCAGCCCCCATGGACGTGGACGCCATCGTCGTACTCACCGGCGGCAAGGACCGCATTATGAGTGCCATGCAGCTGCTGGAAACAGGCAGCGGTGCCCGCCTGCTCATCTCCGGCGTCAACACCGACACGAGCCGGGAAGACCTGGCCGCCCAGTTTGGCGGCCCGGACACGCGGTTTGCCTGCTGCGTTGATTTGGGTTTCCGCGCCCGCACGACAATCGGCAATGCCGACGAAACAGCCAGATGGGTCTCCGACAAGGGCTACACATCGCTGGCTGTGGTGACCAGCGACTACCACATGCCGCGCAGCCTGGTTCTCCTGCGCAACGAGATGCCGAACGTCACATTGCTGCCGGTGACTGTCGCCAGCAGCGGCATGGACCGGCCTTTCAGTGACGTCAGGGTTGCGCGTCTGCTCGTCACGGAGTACGCGAAATACGTCATTACCCTGCTGCGCACGCGGTTTGGCTAGCCACCTCTGCTGAAACACGGCGCGCACAACAAGAGAGACGACGTTACGTGATCGCGCTCCGCTCCCTGCTCTATCAGGTCTATCTCTACACCGTCAGTGCCATCATGACGCTCGGCGGCCTGCCCCTGCTCGTTCTGCCAAGGCGCTGCACCTCCGCAGCCATCAACCTGTGGTCCCGGCTGCAGTTGTGGGGTGCCGCCAACATCACCGGCGTCACCTACGAAATTCGCGGCGCTGAGAACCTGCCCGACGGGCCCTGCCTGATTGCCTCCAAGCACCAGAGCATGTGGGACACGATCTTCTGGGCCGTCGGCGCAAAAGACCCGGCCATCGTTCTCAAGAAAGAACTCACCTATGTGCCGCTTTATGGCTGGTACGCCATGAAAGCCGGCATGATTTCCATCGACCGCGGCTCAGGCCCCAGCGCCATCCGCAAGCTGGTGCGCCAGGGCAAGCGGGCCGTTGCTGACGGCCGCCCCATCATGATCTTCCCGGAAGGCACCCGCAGCGCACCAGGCTCCGAACCTGACTACAAGCCCGGCGCCGCGGCCCTCTACACCCAGCTGGACATTCCCTGCATCCCCGTGGCGTTGAACTCAGGCATGTTCTGGGCCCGCCGCGCGCTCAAGCGCCAGCCCGGCACGATTGTTGTCGAAATCCTCCCGGCCATTGAGCCCGGCCTCAAACGTCGTGACTTCATGGCGCAGCTCGAAGCAGCCATCGAGCCCGCAACCACCCGGCTGGTTGAAGAAGCGAAAACAAAGATCGGCAGCTAGGCTCCTGCCAGCAGCCGCTCGACATCCTTCAGCAACGCTTCAAGCCTGGTATCGCGGATGCCCATCTCGCTCAGATGTTCGACCATGCTGGTAAGATACTCCGGGTTCCGCCCGGACTTCCCTTCGCCATGGGCAATGAGCTCGGCCTGCGTCGCCGCATCAAGCCGCCCCGCATATTGCTCATGGTCAGGCTCCGCCACATAGGTGAGAACATTCGCATGGCGCGCCTTGTCCTCCACCCGCACGGCAGTTACTCGGGCTTCGCGATAGACCAGCGTCACCTGTTCCCGTTCACGCAGATAGGCAACGGTCTCTTCCGCCTTCGCCGCATCCACCCGATACAGCATGCCCCGGCACGCCCCGCCGCGCGTCAGCCCCAGCACAAGGCCCGGCTTCTGCGGCGTGCCGCGATGATGATAGCTGTAGACACAAAAGGCGCGGTGATAGCCCGCAATGCGCGCCTGATGCCGCTCCACATAGTCAAAGCCGGGACGCCACATCAGCGACCCGTAACCAAAGACCCACAGATCGTCACAATTATCGCTCACTTCTGCGCCAGACCTTCGCAAATGCTCTATCTTCCCTGAGTATCACTTTCCCTCGGGGTCGTTGGTGATACCCGCCCGCATCTCCCCGCAATATCGCAAGTCTCACCTCATGCTCAACCGCATCCCCAAAATCTCATACCCCCTTCTTGGCCTGCTGCTGCTCATGGGTCTTTACTGGCTCTACTGGAGCACCCTGGCGGACCGCATGAAGACAGAGGTCGAGACCTGGGCGGCGGACCAGGCCCGCAACGGTATCACCGTGACATGGGACGACATGCGCGCCCGCGGCTGGCCGCTGCGCCTGCGCATTGAACTGGGCAATCTGCGCTATGACGCGGCAAGCGCCGACGTGCCGTGGAGCTGGACGACGCCTAAGTTTCATGCGCACGCCCTGCCCTATCGCCTGACCCACATCATCGCCGCCGCCAAGAGCCCCATGCAGGTCACTTATGGGGCAGGCGACGCGCAGCAGCGCTGGGAAGTAACCACCAACAGCGCGGAAGCAAGTTACGTCATTGAAAGTGGCGGTCCTGCCCGCCTCGCCGTGGACATTCAATCAGCCCTGGCGACGCGGCTCGACACACCCGCCACCCTTGGGGCCGAGCGGCTCCAGCTTCATGCCCGCAAGGCGGACGATGCCCCGGGCAGCGTCGACATGGCCCTGCGCGGCTCGGCTATTGCCTTCAGCCAGGACCTCGCACCGGGCCTGGTCGACATCCTCGGACCGACCGTAAATCACGTGGGCATCCAGTCCCGCGTGACCGCAAATGCCGGCGAGCGGGTATTCCAGGACATGGCTCTGCTGCAGCTCGAAGGCAGCGAGATACAGGTGTCTCAGGGCACCGTGACCTGGGGCCAGACCGGCGCCACTGGCACCGGCAGACTCTCCGTCGCACCCGATGGCACCAGCAACGGCAGGTTCGACACGACCCTGAAAGGCCACGACACCATCGTCGAAGGACTTGTGCGGCAGAATCTCGTGGCGAAGGAACTTGAAGGCACGCTCAAGGCCGCCCTGTCCCTCCTGTCACTGACATCAGGCGCTGAGCCAGGACACATCCGTATGCCGATAAACATCCGCAACAGTGATGTCTATCTCGGTCCTGTTCGAATCACCGGCGACGACCGCGCGCCGTAAGACCGGACTATTCGTCGTCAGCCGGCTTTGCGTGACGCCCGAAGTCCGGCACGGCCGAGTCCTGACCCGCATCAATGATGCCCCGGCGAATGTCCCGCGTCCGCGTGAACAGCGTGAACAATGCATCCCCGTCGCCCCAGCGGATCGCCCGCTGCAGGGCCGACAGATCTTCCGCAAACCGCCCCAGCATCTCCAGAACCGCCTCGCGGTTGTTCAGAAAGATGTCCCGCCACATGGTCGGGTCGGACGCGGCAATACGCGTGAAGTCACGGAAACCACCAGCGGAGTACTTGATAACGTCCGACTGCGTCACCGTTTCAAGGTCCGCCGCCGTGCCGACGATATTATAGGCGATGAGGTGCGGCAGATGACTTGTGATCGCCAGCACCAGGTCATGATGGTGCGGGTCCATGAAATCCACGTCACTGCCGCAGCCGCGCCAGAACTGCGCCAGCTTTTCAACCTCGGCGCGGTCCGCCACATGGGCCACGTCATCTTCCGCAGCCCCGATGGGCGTCAGAATGCACCAGCGCCCGTCAAACAGTTCTGCAAAGCCCGCGTCCGGACCGGACTGCTCCGTCCCCGCAATCGGGTGGCCGGGCACGAAATGCACCCCATCAGGGATATGCGGGCTCACATCCCGCACCACCGCCGACTTCACCGAACCCACATCCGTGACAATCGCCCCCGGCGACAATACCGGCGCAATCGTCTCCGCCAGTGCGGCAAACGCCCCCACGGGCGCAGCCAGCACGATCAGGTCGGCACCCCTGGCAGCATCTTCGGCACTCTCGCACACCTCATCGCAGAACCCGAGCTCTCGGGCCCGCGACCGTGTTTCCGGCGACCGGGCGAAGCCCGCAATGCTCTTGGCCAGATTGCCCCGGCGCACTGCGTGGGCGAGCGACGCACCCAGCAGCCCAAGCCCGAGAATGGCGACGCGATCAAACAGTGGTTCACTCATGACGAAGCCCCTCCGGCCATGAAGTCCGTGAGAGCCGCAACCAGCATCTCATTCTGCTCCGCGAGACCAATGGTCATCCGCAGGCAATCAGGCAGCTTGTAGGACGCGGTCCCCCGCAGGATCAGCCCGCGTTCGCGCAGGAAGGCATCCGCAGCATCCGCCGTCTTGCCGTCCTCGCCGGAAAACCGCAGCAGCAGAAAGTTCGCCACCGCCGGCACAACCTCGATGCCGATGGCTTCGAACTGCGCCGTCAGCTTTTCCAGCCATT
>JANQMQ010000720.1 GCA_028279995.1 Candidatus Phaeomarinibacter sp.
TCAAGGCCGCCCGCGCGCTTGTCGATGCTGGCCAGGCCAATGAGGAAGACTTCCCGTGGGAAACCGACGGCTTCCGTGAACCGACCGCTGAGTTCATTGACGAGATCACCTTCGACGGCCGCGCGCCGAACGAATATCTCGCCAACTTCCCGATCGGCCTGAAGGCAGGCGACGTCGTTTCTGAGAATGGTGTGACCGGAGGGTAATACCCAGCCCCCAAACGGGGCACATCGCGGGTGCCGGGCGGCGGTCTATGTGCCGCCCGGCACTCTCCATCTCCTACAGTCAAAAGGCTTGAGCCGTCATGGCAATGACAACAATCGACAACGCGGACCTTGATGAGGCGAAGGAAGAGCGCCGCGCGCGCCGCCTGACCAAGATCAACAAGGTTTCCACTTACCTGGATGTGATGGGCCTTGGCTTCCTGGTGCCAATCATGCGCATGGCAGCCGGCGACAGTCCAAAGCAGCAGCTCTCGGCACTCGGTCGTACGCTCGTGGTGCCACTGATTGGCATCACACTTTTCATCTTTGCCTGGGCGTCGCTTGCCCCGCAGGTGCAGACGTCACTCGGTGCCATTCCCGGGCCCGCCGCCGTCATGGAACAGGCTGGTGTGCTGTATGACGACCATGTCGCAGAGCGGGCCAAGGCCGATGCATTCATGGAGCGCCAGGAAGTTCGCAACCAGGCGCTGATCGAGCAGGGTCTCGAAGAGCGCGTCAAGTGGCGCAGCTATACCGGCAAGCCCACTTACTTCGACCAGATATTCACCAGCCTTTGGACCGTGGCGCTGGGATTCCTGATCGCTACGCTGCTCGCAGTGCCGCTGGGCATCATGTGCGGCCTGTCACCCATCGTGAACGGCGCCCTCAATCCTCTGATCCAGATTTTCAAGCCCGTGTCGCCCCTGGCATGGCTCCCCATCGTGACCATGGTTGTCTCGGCACTCTATGTGAATGCCAGTGACGCTCTACCGAAGTCGCTGGTGATCTCGGCCCTGACGGTGACGTTGTGTTCCTTGTGGCCGACGCTGATCAACACAGCGTTGGGCGTCTCTTCGATTGACCGCGACTTGATGAATGTCGGCAAGGTACTGCAACTGCCGCGTCTCACCACCATCCGTAAAGTCGTGCTGCCGTCCGCCATGCCGCTGATCTTCACCGGCCTGCGTCTTTCGCTCGGTGTCGGCTGGATGGTGCTGATCGCCGCCGAGTTGCTGGCGCAGAACCCGGGCCTCGGGAAGTTCGTCTGGGACGAGTTCCAGAACGGTTCATCCGACTCGCTGGCGCGTATCATGGTGGCGGTGCTGACCATCGGCATCATCGGCTTCCTGCTCGACCGCATCATGTATGCCTTGCAGGCCGCCTTCACCTATTCGGCGCAGCGGTAGGGGGTGAGAAATGCCATTTCTTGATCTAAAATCAGTCTCCAAATCCTACGGCACCGGTGATCAGTTCACGGAGGTTCTCGCGGGAATTGATCTTGAAGTCGAGGAGGGCGAGTTTGTGGCCATTGTCGGCTTCTCGGGCAGCGGCAAGACGACTCTTATCTCGACTATCGCCGGGCTGGTCACACCTGATACCGGTGAAGTTCGCCTGAAAGGCAAGCCGATTGATGGTCCCGGACCGGACCGCGGTGTCGTGTTCCAGTCCTATTCACTGATGCCGTGGCTTACCGTGAGCGAAAACATCGGCCTTGCGGTGGATACGGTCTTCAAGCGCGAAAGCAAGGCCGACCGGGCGGCACGCACGCAGAAATATGTCGATATGGTCGGCCTGTCGCATGCGGCCGACCGGCTCCCGTCGGAACTCTCCGGTGGTATGCGCCAGCGCGTGGCTGTCGCCCGCGCTCTGGCCATGGACCCGGATGTGCTTCTGTTGGATGAACCGCTCTCGGCCCTCGATGCGCTTACCCGCGCCAAGCTCCAGGATGAGATCGAGTCGATCTGGGCGGAAGACAAAAAGACAGTGATCCTGATTACCAATGATGTGGATGAAGCGATCCTGCTCGCGGACCGCATCGTTCCGCTCAACCCGGGACCGAAGGCGACCCTTGGCCCGTCCTTCAAGGTTGACCTCCCACGTCCGCGTGATCGCACAGCAATCAACCAGAACCCGGCTTTCATCGCCCTGCGCGCGGACGTCACCAACTACCTGATCAATGTTGGTGCCACAGCCAAGGCTGCTTCAGGCGAAGACGAGCGCGGCGCGCCGAATGTCACCCCGATCGACACCGCGCGCGGGCGGTTGCCGAAAGCATACACAAAGGCAGCCGAGTCACCGGTCGAACGCAAATTCGTGGAAATCTTCGAGGCCAAAAAGGTCTATCCGACGCCGAAGGGTCCCCTGACGGTGCTGGAGGATTTCACGCTCAACATGGATCGGGGCGAATTCATAACGCTGATCGGCCACTCCGGCTGCGGCAAGTCTACTGTGCTGTCGATGGTTGCAGGCCTTAATGAGATTTCTGGCGGCGGGATTATTCTCGACAACAAGGAAATCTCCGGTGCCGGTCCCGACAGGGCGGTCGTCTTCCAGGCACCATCATTGATGCCCTGGCTCACGGCGCGGGAAAACGTGGCGCTGGGTGTCGACCGTGTCTATCCGCACGCGACACCGGCCGAACGCAGGGATGTCGTCGAGTACTATCTCGAACGCGTCGGCCTCGGCGACTCGATGCACAAGATGGCCGCTGACCTGTCAAACGGAATGAAGCAACGCGTCGGCATTGCACGCGCATTTGCCCTGTCGCCGAAACTGCTCCTGCTCGATGAACCCTTCGGTATGCTCGACAGCCTGACGCGCTGGGAGCTGCAGGAGGTCCTGATGGATGTGTGGAAGCGCACTCAGGTCACTTCCATCTGCGTCACCCATGACGTGGAC
>JANQMQ010000004.1 GCA_028279995.1 Candidatus Phaeomarinibacter sp.
CTGAGTCCCACTGCTTGATGAGCAGGGCTTCATCCCGGGTCATCTGCGGGAAGTAGTACATGCGATGAGCGTCGGACGCCTTGGCGAAATAGTTCTCGCCGATGCGGTCCTCATAGTGGATTTCAAACACCACCAGGTCTTCCGGCGCCACCGTCTGACTGTCGCACAGGGCCAGCGGATGGGTTGCCACAGGCTCGGGCAGGATGTTGCGCCAGACATTGATGATGGCAAAGCGTCCGCCCGGCGCCAGCGCCTTGTCTGCGTCCTTCGGTGAGATGAGTGTCTCACCGGGTTTGAGGACGTCGCGTAAAGTGTCGTTGATGCCGGGTTCCTGCGCCAGCTGTTTCAGGCGGTCCGGCGCTGATGTCAGCGTGTAGTCACCGTGGATGATATGTGCGGGCTCCTGGACATTCTGGCCGCCCGTAACGGCCTTGCCGCCCTTGTGGCCACCCGCGGACCGCACATTGTGATCAAAGGCATAGGCCCGCGCGCCTGTCGCGCCACGTACGATGTCTTCGCACTCCTGGTAGTAGCGGGCGATGACATTGTGATGATCCATGAAATCGATGTCCAGCGAGGCAAGCGGCGCGTTCAGGAGTTCAAAGCCGTTGTGCTCACAGGTGAATGCGCCGGGCGCAGCATGGCGGGCGTTGTGAACGCGCAGCATCTGCTTGTCCACATTGACGCCCGTAGAGCCGGCCGTGTTGCCGGTCGTGGCGCGCTGCATCAGCACCTTGCCGTTGCGGTAGAGAGATGATTCCGTTTCGGCCACCAGATAGTTGAAGCGGCCCTGCGTTGTATCAGGGGGTGTATCTGCCGATTCCAGGGCTTGCTGGCTTATCCGTGTCGCTCCCGCGCAGGCGCCTTACATCACGACGCCATAATTTCTTCTTCCATCTGTCCCAGGCGCTCTTTGCCGAAGAACATTTCGTCCCCCACGTAGAAAGTGGGAATGCCGAAGCATCCACGGTCAACCGCGGCAGCTGTATTGTCCACCAACTTTTGCTTTACCGCCGGGTCCTGGGTCCGCGCCAGAAGGTCGGCGCCGTCAAAGCCTGCCTTGGTCATGGCCGCGGCATAGACCTCCGGGTCATCCATCTTGAGGCCTTCCTCCCACATATGGGCGACGCCCGCTTCGACGTACTCCATCAGCCGACCGTCCATTTCTGCCGCAATGGCGCCACGCATCAGGAGCAGGGTAATGACCGGGAAATGCTCGTTCATCTTGAACTTCGTCAGGCCGTGCTTCTTGATGAAGCGCTGCATCTCCAGTCCGTCATACTCCAGTTTCCCCTTGATGCCGTTGAACGCCATCATTGGTGCCTGGTTGCCGGTGCCCTTGAAGATGCCGCCGAGCAGGCAGGGGATGTAATTGAATGTTGCACCCGTGCGCGCAGAAATCTCCGGCAGGACCTTGTGGCAGAGATAGGCGTTCGGGCTTGCGAAGTCGAAAATGAAGTCAACTGTCTTGGTCATATGTTTTGTCCCTACCAGGTTTCTTTCCACGGGCGCATATCAAGCTCATGCGTCCATGCGGTGCGCGGCTGCTTGTGCAGCATGACATAGTTCTGGGCGATGTGATCCGGGTTGAGGATGGCATCCTCGGCGCGCAGCTCATCCACATTGGGATATTGCTCGCGGATGAAATTGGAATCGATGGCACCGTCAATGATGGTGTGGGCTACGTGAATGTTCTTGGGGCCGAGTTCGCGGGCCATGCTCTGGGCCAGGGCGCGCAGGGCGTGCTTGGCGCCGGAGAAGGCAGACAGCCTTTCGCGGCCGCGGAAACTGGCGGTGGCGCCCGTAAAGATGATAGTGCCGCGCTCGCGCTCCATCATCCGCTTGGCGACTTCGCGCCCCATCAGGAAACCGGCAAAACACGCCATCTCCCAGACCTTGCGGTAGACGCGGGCTGTGGTCTCCGTAATCGGGAACTGCACATTGGCGCCGATATTGAAGACCGCGACCTCGAGTGGACCGACGTCTTTTTCAATCCGGTCGATCAGCGCCACCATCTCGTCTTCGTCGCGGGCGTCCGCCGGCATGGCAATCGCTTCATTGCCTTCATCGCGAATGCTTTGCGCCAGGGCTTCAAGCGCATCCGCATGGCGGGCGCGCCGCACCAGACAGGAGACCATGCCCTCGCGGGCAAAGGCGCGGGTGTCGCCAAGACGCAAGAGCTTGTTTGCAGAAAATATGAACTTGTGAAGATAGTATATACTAGACTTAAACAAGTCTTTATTTATGAAAAATGAACCAAAATAAAGTTATTAAATTAAGGAAAATCGT
>JANQMQ010000010.1 GCA_028279995.1 Candidatus Phaeomarinibacter sp.
TAGTTCTCCCGGGCGGCATCGGGACGATTGCAGAACTGGTGGACATCCTCACATGGAAACAGCTTGGCCGCCACGACAAGCCGATCATCATTATGGATATCGACGGCTACTGGGCACCCATGGCCGACCTGCTCACCCACATCGTTGACCGCGGATTTTCCCACGGAGATCTCTCAGCAATGTTCCGTATCGTGAGCAGTGTGGATGGGCTGCTGGATGTCATCAACGCTCAGAGCAAGCCCTAACGCCTCCTTACCGCATCCCATGCGAAGACGGCGAGGCCGAGCCAGATGCCGGCGAAGGTGAGCGCGTTGGCGAGGGCGAAGGGCTCCCTGAAATGCAGGATGGCGATCAGGAACATGATGCTGGGGGCGATAAACTGAAGGATGCCGACGGTGGCGAGGCTCACGCGGCGGGCGCCTGCCGCGAACAGCAGGAGCGGGATCGCCGTGAAGGGGCCGGTCCCCAGCAGCAGCGCAATCGTCACCACGTCCTGCGCGCCAAAGCCCAGCAGCGGACCGCCAACCCAGACCAGATAGCCAATCGCCAGCGGCGCGAGAACCGCCATTTCAACGAACAGCCCATCAATGCTCTCCACATTGACGGTCTTTCGCAGATAGCCGTAGAGCGCAAAGGTACTGGCGAGGAACAGGGCAATCCACGGTACGTCGCCGAGCAGAATGATTTCGTTCAGCACACCCAGTGCGGCCAGCGCAATGGCGATGCGCTGAGCAGTGTTCAGCCGCTCGCCCAGTAGAACCACGCCCAGCGCCACGCTCATCAACGGGTTGATGAAGTAGCCAAGGCTCGCATCCAGCACCATGTCGTTGGCAACAGCAAAGATGAAACCGCCCCAGTTGCTCGCTATCAGCAGGCCGGTGAGCGTCAGGATCGCCAGGCTTCGCCGGTTGCTAAGCGCCGCCCAGACCAGATGCCACCGGCCGAGCACTGTGACGACGAGCGCAACAAAGGCCAGCGCCCAAAGGCCACGATGGGCAAGCACATCCAGCACCGCCACATGGTCCAGCTCGCGGTAGTAGAGCGGCAGAAAGCCCCAGAGGAGATACGCGCCAGCGGAAAGCATGACGCCGCGCGCGGCCGCATCCGCCGTTCCCGACCTCATTTTACTGTCTCGCCACGACATGACCGCGGGAGGACACAGGGAGGAGACGCATGTGGTCCTCAGACCTGTGCCGCAGGCGCGCCATCGCGCAGCAGCTTGTAGGTGATCGAATCCATGAGCGCCTGAAAGGACGCATCCACGATGTTGGGCGAGACACCAACAGTGGACCAGCGCGCACCGTCACCATCGACACTTTCGATCATCACGCGGGTGACAGCCTCTGTGCCGCTCGTCAGGATACGCACCTTGAAGTCCGCCAATCGCAAGTCCTCGAGCCATGACGAATACTTGCCAAGGTCCTTGCGTAGCGCCTGATCCAGTGCGTTGACCGGGCCGTTGCCCTCCCCCGCGCTCATGATCGTCGCGCCGTCGACAGACACTTTCACCGTCGCTTCAGAAACGGTCACGAGTTCACCCACCGCATTGAACCGACGTTCCACGAGAACGCGGAAGCTTTCAACTTCAAAGTAATGCGGCACCTCGCCCAACGCGCGGTGGGCCAGCAGTTCAAACGAGGCCTCGGCACCGTCATAGGCGTAACCGAGGAACTCCCGCTCCTTGACTTCATCCACCAGCCGCTTGATGCGCGGGTCCTGAGCATCCACTTCAATGCCGGCGGCTTCAAGTTGCGCCAGCACGTTCGAGCGTCCAGCCTGATCCGACACCAGAATGCGGCGCTTGTTTCCCACCGCTTCCGGCGGCACGTGCTCGTATGTGGCCGGGTCTTTCTGCACCGCAGACACGTGCAGTCCGCCCTTGTGAGCAAAGGCAGACGCGCCCACATAGGGCTGATGCCGGTTCGGCGTCCGGTTGAGGATTTCGTCCAGCAGACGGCTCACATGGGTCAGCCGTTTCAGGTTTTCGATCGGAACCCCGGTTTCAAACCTGTCGGCATAATCCGGTTTCAGCAGCAGGGTCGGCAGCAGGGACACCATGTTGGCGTTGCCGCAGCGCTCCCCCAGCCCGTTGAGCGTGCCCTGTATCTGGCGAACGCCGCCGTCAATCGCCGCCAGCGTGTTGGCCACGGCGTTTTCCGTGTCATTGTGGGTGTGGATGCCCAGATTGTCGCCGGGGATGTGCTCCGCCACCGCCCTGACAATGGCTTCCACCTCGTGCGGCAGCGAGCCGCCATTGGTGTCGCACAGCACCACCCAGCGGGCACCGGCCGCCAGCGCCGTCCTGGCGCAGGCAATGGCGTAGTCCGGATTGGCCTTGTAGCCATCAAAGAAGTGCTCGCAATCGATCATGGCCTCGCGGTCATGCTTGATGATCGCGCGTACGCTGTCTTCAATCGCTTCGAGATTTTCGTCCAGCGAGCAGCCCAACGCCAGCTCCACCTGATGGTCCCATGTCTTGGCCACAAGGCACACGGCGTCGGATTCAGCATCAAATAGCGCTGCCAGCCCCGGGTCATTGTCCGCAGACCGCCCCACCCGCTTGGTCATGCCGAACGCCGTCATGGTGGCTTTCTTCAGGCCGCGCTTTTCACTGAAGAAGGCACTGTCCGTCGGGTTTGCTCCCGGCCAGCCGCCTTCCACATAGTCAATGCCCAGCGCATCCAGCGTTTCGGCGATGCGGATCTTGTCGTCGACACTGAAGTCCACACCCTGCGTCTGCGCGCCGTCGCGCAGCGTGGTGTCGAACAGGTAGAGACGTTCCTTGGTAGTCATTTTATTGTCCCCACATCGATGTAAATGTCCAAGTGGTACCGTCAGGCCCATCCTTGATCTCGATGCCAAGCCTATTTAGCTCATCACGAATACGATCCGCTTCCGCAAAGTCTTTTTCATCACGAGCCTGCTTGCGCGCTGCGATCAAATTCTCGACCTGAGCATCGTCAACATTCGACATCGCCGGGCGCCACGCAGCCCATTCCTCAGCAGTCTGTCCGAACAGTCCAACCAGCTGTCCCGATGCCTTGAGGGCTCGCGCGGCCTCGGCACTGCCCTTCTGGCTCTCACCACACAGCTTGTGCAACGCAGCCAAGACCTGCGGCATGTTCAGGTCATCCAGCAAAGCCGACGTCACACTTTCAGGCACATCGTCAGCGGTCACGTCGCCCACCTCAGCGGTCGACTCATACCATCGGTCCAGAATTCTCTTGGCTTCGCTCACACTATCGCCGGTCCAGTTCAATGGCTGGCGATAGTGGGTCATAAACATCTGCAGGCGCAGTGCTTCACCCGGCCACTCGCCCAGCAAGTCATGCACCGTCATAAAGTTGCCGAGAGATTTCGACATCTTCTCCCCGCCCACCTGCAGGAAGCCCCCATGCATCCAGTAGTTGGCGAGCGTCGCCCCGCCATGGGCGCAGCTTGACTGGGCCACTTCGTTCTCATGATGCGGGAACGCGAGGTCTATGCCGCCGCCATGGATATCAAATGTCTCGCCGAGCAGATGCTCGCCCATGACGGAGCACTCGATATGCCAGCCCGGGCGGCCCTTGCCCCAAGGGCTCTCCCAGCCCGGCATGTCTTCGTCACTTGGTTTCCAGAGCACAAAGTCAGTCGCGTTGCGCTTGTAGGGTGCCACTTCCACCCGGGCCCCGGCGATCATGTCGTCCAGGGACCGACCGGACAGGCAGCCGTAATTCTTGTCGGACGACACATCGAACAGCACATGCCCCTCGGCCTCATAGGCATGGCCGAGGTCAACAAGGCGGGAAATCATCTTGCTCATGCCGTCCACATAGTCCGTCGCCCGCGGTTCGTGGGTGGGCGGCATGCAGCCAAGGCCCGCCATGTCGTTCTGATAGACCTTGGCGGTTCCGTTGGTCAGTTCACGGATGGTCACGCCGTCGCGCTTGGCCCGGTCCATGATCTTGTCTTCGATATCAGTGATGTTGCGCACATAGGTCACGTGGTCATCGCCATAGACATAGCGCAGGACCCGAAACAGGAGATCAAACGTCACAGCCGTGCGGCCATTGCCGATATGGGCAAAGTCATAAACGGTCGGGCCGCAGGCATAGAGGCGCACATTGGCCGGATCAATCGGCTCAAACGCCCGTTTCTTGCGGGTGGACGTATCGTGCAGGCTGAGGGTCACATCGCGTGACATATAAAAAGTCCTTCAAGGCCTGCTGGCCTCGTGGCTTATACGTCTTGTCTGTGTCCCAGGAAAATGACGAACGGCCGCGAGCCAGCGTTGTGCGCTAGCTAATAATAATGGCGCAGCAAATGCACCAGATGGTTGCGGCGGTTTTCATGGGGCGGACTGTGGGCGGAATGTCTCAAAAAATCAACCCGCGTTTTGAACTTGGTGTCCGGACGCTAGCCCCCAAGCCGCGCCAGCGCCTTGTCGCGCCCGATCAACGGCAGCAGGGTCTTGAGTTCCGGTCCATGGTCCAGCCCGGTCAACGCCTTGCGCAGGGGCATAAACAGGGCTTTGCCTTTCGCGCCGGTCTCAGCCTTTACTGCGTCCGTCCAGGTCTTCCAGGTCGTGTCGTCCCAAGGCTCAACCGGCAGAAGGGACGCCGCCTTTGCGGCAAAATCTGCGTCCTCGATGACAGGCGTGATGTCACCCTCGACAACCTGGACCCATGTCGCGGCATCGGACAGTTTTTCGAGATTGCCGCGGATGGCTGTCCAAAGCGGTTCGCTCACGGATAGACCCAGGCCGTCGAGCCGCGCGGCTACATCTGCAAGCCCAGCCGTGTGCAGCAGGTCAGTGTTCAGACGGCCCAGCTCCGCCACATCATAGTGCGCGGGTGCACGGCCGAACTTGGAGAACTCAAAGCTCTCGATCAGCTCATGGAGGCTTGCTACCTTCACGTCATCGGACGTGCTCAGATGGGCGAGGTAACTTGTCAGGGCACCGGGTTCCAACCCGCGTTCACGCACGTCCTGCACGCTGGCCCCGCCTTCGCGCTTGGAGAGCTTTGCCCCGCCAGGGGCGACCATCAGCGGGAAATGGGCGAAGGCCGGTAACTCCGCGCCAATGGCCTTGA
>JANQMQ010000015.1 GCA_028279995.1 Candidatus Phaeomarinibacter sp.
AGCAGAAAGACCGTGCGGACATGCTGCTGGAACTGGCCAACCTGCCCCAGCACCCCGAAAGCGTCCCCATCAACTCCCTGATGAAAGTGGACGGCACCCCGCTGGGCGAGGTGGACGATCTCGACCCGCTCGAATTCGTCCGCACAATTGCCGTCGCCAAGATCATGATGCCGGCTTCCATGGTGCGGCTGTCAGCGGGCCGCGAGCACATGTCAGATGAATTGCAGGCGCTGTGCTTCCTCGCAGGCGCCAACTCGATCTTCGTGGGCGAAAAACTGCTCACGACGGACAACCCAGGTGAAGACCACGACAAAGCCCTGCTGGCCCGCCTCGGCATGAAGCCCATGGCAGCTCACACCGCCGCCCCGGAAGTAAAGCCGGAGCACATTGTTCCGTCTCACGCAGCGGAATAGCCGCTAGTCCGTCAGGCGCGCCCGCATTTCAACCAGCGTATCCAGAAGCTCGGGCAGCTTCGCTGGAGCCATGCCCGTTTTCTCGATGATGCACTTGGTGATGTCCGGCGCGTGATCCCGCAGGGCACGCCCCTTGGCCGTCAGTGCAATGAAAACCTTGCGCTCGTCTTGCGTGCTGCGCGTGCGGGTGACGAGGCCCTGGGTCTCCATGCGTTTGAGGAGAGGCGTCAAGGTGCCCGGGTCAAGAATGACCTTCTCCGACAGTGCTTTGACCGTCTGTTCGTCCGCTTCCCATAGCGCGGTCAGCACGATGTATTGCGGGTAGGTGAGACCAAGCGGCTTCAGCAACGGCGTATAGGCCCGCAGCATGGCGTGGCTGGTGGAGTAAAGCCCGAAGCAGATGTGCTCTTCGACATGCTCCGGGAGTTTCTTGGGTCTGGGCATTCAGGCATCCGGGTCTGTGCATCGGCGGCCTTCCTGAAGAGGGCCCCCATCCCCAAAGGCATACAGCAGACTTGACGCCATCAAAAGAGTGCCATAATAACTTGTGCACAAATTATTTGAGACCAAACAAATGAGACTCATCATGTCCTGGTTGCCCAGCCTGATCACTGCTACCCCTGAAGAAGGGTTTGACCTCGCCATCAAGATGTCCCGCGTCGGTGTCAAGAAGACCCAGCCTGACGACGAAATCAGAACCAGGCTGCGTGCGGTCTATGAAAAGAATGCAGATTCGTTGACGGCGGCATCCCACGTGATCGCCACGAACTTTCAGACGGTGGCCGCCGCCAACAACTATTGGCGGTAAGTCGATCCAGCCTGAGAGCTCAAGCGGGATATCATGTCCGGCAGCCTACAGCGCCAGGAAGAACTGGATAACGAACGCGTTGGAGATGTCGACAAAAAATGCACCAACGAGCGGCAGGATGATGAAGGCTGTTGGCGCTGGACCGTGCGACTTTGTAACCGCCGTCATGTTGGCGATAGCGGTTGGCGTGGCTCCCAGTGAGAAGCCCGCAAACCCGGCACTCAGGACCGCAGCAAGGTAGCCACTCCCCATCGCCCGAAACAATATGAAGACGATGAAAAGAACTGCTGCGATTGCCTGCAGGGCCAGTATGAAAAACAGCGGCCCTGCAAGACCTGCAATAGACCAGAGCTGCATCCCCATGAGGGACATCGCGATAAACAGCCCAAGCGAAAAATCAGACACCAGCGCAAGCGCCTTTGTCCGCGCCGGCCAATGAAGCCTGGGCAAGACCAGCGGCAACGTGTTCGACAGGGCAATCGCGACCAGCAGGCAGGACACAAACATCGGCAGGTTGAGACCCATGGCTGCAACGGCCTGATTGAGAAAAAACCCTAGAATGATCGCCACATGCAGGGCCAGGATGACCGCCATCAGGCTCACATGGTTGATCTGTTCGGTGTCCTCCACCGCATGCGGGATACCAACCATCGGCTCGGTCCCCACCGGCCCCGAAAGCTGATGCCTGCCCAGAAGGTACTTGGCAATCGGTCCGCCAAGCAGGCTCGCGACGACCAGACCCAGCGTCGCAGAGGCCACCCCGATTTCAAGCGCACTGGGCACTCCGTGATTTGCGGCAATCTCAGGAGCCCAGGCAATGGATGTGCCATGCCCGCCGATCAACGACGCCGAGCCGGTCAACACGCCGATCGCTGTTGGCTGACCTATGAGAGCGGCAGCAGACACGCCGACAATATTTTGAAACACGATGTAGGCAAGCGTCAGTGCCAGCAGGATGGCGAGCGGTTTGCCACCGGCAACAAGATCACCGATCCGCGCATTCATGCCAATCGCGGTGAAGAAGTAGACCAGAAGCACATCCCGGATCGCCAGGTCGTATTTGAGCTCGACACCAGTCCACAGGAACAGAGCCAGCGCCGCCAACGATGCCAGAATGCCCCCGGTCACCGGCTCAGGAATGTTGTACTCCCGGAGAAATGCCACCCGTCGGTTGATGTGCATGCCGGCAAAGAAGACGATGATACCCACGGTCAGCGCCAGGAAGTTTTCGACCTCAAAGATCATGATGCATCAGTCTTCCTGCGCTTGGTTGTTCAGGATTCTCGTGAGCACGGCCACAAGCACCGCAGTGCTTATCCCGAAATTCAGCAGTCCCGTAACCGATGCCATGGCACCGAAAATGCGAAAATCTTCCGTAAGCGTCAGATCACCGTAGCCCAGTGTCGTGTAGGTCACGAGTGAGAAATAAAGCGCATCCGAGAGCGATGAAAGGGCGCCCGCCCCGACAAGGGATATGGCCACCGCCCAGATCTGAAGTGTGTGCGACGTGAGGATGACTGCGAACGTTCCACCGATCACAATGCAGCTGCTGACGATGGGGGAAAGCTGTGACAGCACGGCTGATTTGTCCCGTATCAGATGAACCCACCACAACAGAACCACCAGATGAAACATCGAACAGGCCCCAAGAAGCACACTTCCCCAAAAGACCTGCCCGATCATGTCCGCCCATCCGCCCGGCTAGGGTTTGTTGCTCTCTGACGCCGAAGAAGTGTCTGGCGCATCCACCGCGTCGTCAACGGCCTTCTGCCAGCCGGACCGCTTGAGCGCCCGCCGCACCCACCAGGCAAAGACAATCCAAAGAAGGATGATGCCGGCGATCAGAGCAAGGTCCATGGGATCGCGGCTAGCAAGGAAATCACCCAGACTGGCCCCCACATAGGCAACCACCGCCACCTTGGGAATCGTGCCAAGCCCGGTGCCGATAAGGAACTTGCCGAAGTTCACATGGCTTGCACCGAAAGCCATGTTGAGAATGACGAACGGCATGGTCGGCACAACGCGACTGACCGCGCTGGCGAGTATGCCGTGGCGGCCCAGAGCCTCACTGATGGCGTTGACGCGCACACCGGCGAAACGGCGCAACGCCTGCGCGCCGGAAAAATGCCCGGCCCAGTAGAACACCGATGAACTGACAAGCGTCGCGCCCCAGGCATAGGC
>JANQMQ010000028.1 GCA_028279995.1 Candidatus Phaeomarinibacter sp.
TTTCGACAGCTGAAAAGGTGATGCGGTTTCTCGATGGCCTTGCGAGCTATACCAACGAAATTCACCCTCAATGGCGCCGCTATCTGCCTGCCCGCATGATGTCCGACCTCTATGGGTCCGGGCTGTCTGATCTGCTCGAAGATGATCCGCTCCGGGAATATGGCGATGCCATGGGGCAATCCGGCTCCCAGCACCTTGTGGATCGCTGTCTGACAGGAGACCAAGCCTATTATCTTCCGGGCGACATGATTGTGAAATCAGATACGATGAGCATGGCGCATGGCGTGGAGGTCCGGGTGCCGTTTCTGGATCAAAGGGTGATGGATATGGCGGGTTCGCTGCACCGGGGGCTGTTGACATCCCTCAGGGGGCCAGACAAAAACCTGCTGCGTCAGGCCGCCCGACAGGCTGGCCTGGGCCCGGACGTAACTTCCCGAAAGAAGCATGGCTTCAATCTGCCGGTTGCTCGTATATTGCGGCACGGTCTTGCTGATCTTGGTCGCTGGCTGCTTGATCGTGATGCTGATATTCTCGAACCTCATTTTTCGGCAGATGGCGTTCGCCAGATCTGGCGACAACACACTGATCAAACTGCCAACCATGGATATCTGATTTGGACGCTTCTCAGCCTAGCGGTGAGCAAACAAAATCTGGCGGCGTAGCCCTGTCTGACGCAGATCTGGCGGCCAAAGTCAGCGTGGTCATTCCTGCATTCAATGAGCAGGCCGGAATAGCTGTCACGTTGGAAGCATTAACGTCATCAATGCCGGGTGCGGAAATAATTGTTGTAGACGATGGCAGTTCCGATGGGACCGCTGAGGCTGCTGCGGCATTTCCATCGGTCACCGTCGTGAGCCACGAGTACAACCGGGGATACGGTGCTGCGCTGAAGACCGGCATGCGGGCCGCGACGCGGGACGTGGTGGCCTGGTTTGATGCAGACAACGAGCACCGCGTCGAAGACCTGCGATCAATCATTCACAAGATTCTGGATGAGAATCTGGCTGCCGTCATCGGTCAGCGCAGCAAGGCTGGACCCTCGGTTTTTCGGGACAGTGGCAAGTGGTTGATCCGGCAGACGATGCGAACATTCAATGTGAACCCCGGCCCGGATGTGAATTGCGGGCTGCGGGCATTCCGCCGGGACGTGATCATCCGGTATCTGCCGTTGATGTCCAATGCCTACAGCGCCAGCGTCACCAGCACGATGATCTTTCTGGAACGTGGCTATCCGCTGGCGTTTCAGCCGGTTGAACTCAACCCGCGCATTGGTGTCAGCAAGGTGCGTATACGGGATGGTTTCAGAACGCTGGGGCTGGTGATGCGTGTGGTCATGCTGTTTGCGCCCTTGCGTATCTTCTTGCCGGGCGGGTTTGGCTTCCTGCTGCTTGGGAGTGTGTATGGTGTGGGACTGGCTCTGGTCCAAGGGCAGGGGGTGCCTACCGGGTCCGTCGTTCTCATTCTCACTGGACTGCTGATGCTGATGTTCGGTCTGATTGCCGACCAGATCAGCCAGATGCGCCTGTCTGCTTTTGATGAATCCCGCGCTGTTACCGTTCAGGACGCGCGCGGGCCTCAGCCGCAAGACAATGCGTAAGCAGGACATTCTTGCCTCGTTGAGACAGCACAGGACCGTTCGGTTCATGATGGATCATGGCGGGGACCGGCTCGGCATGACGCTTGCCCGCTTGTGGGGCCAGGCTCGGCCAATCCTGGTAGAAAGCCGTATTGCAGCCAAAGATGAAGTCGATGTGCTGTTTCCAAGAGACTGGTGCGTGCTCATTCTTGTGCTGATTGGGGTGTTGGCATTCGCGCCGCTCATTACGCGGTCTACCGACAGTGCTCTTCACCTTGCAGCTTTTGTGAATGACGAGCCAGCCCTGACCATGGGGCTTGATGCCATGACCCACTGGCCACTGGGTAATCCGGCCAATCTTTATGGTCAGGCTGGCGGCTCACCGGCACAACCCGGTGCTGACTGGAGGGGCATCGGATATTTCAACTTCAACTATTATGGCGGGGTCTATCTGGGGCTTGGTTTTGTCTCTTACGCGCCTCTCAGTTTCATTGGTGTGCCAACATTTCCAACGGCGCCCATCATACTGCGTGCCCTGTCGGCGCTGGCCGGCATACTCAGCATCTGGCTTCTCTACGGCCTTGGGAAAAAGTATGCGCATGCATCCGTTGGATTTGTTGCAGCGCTGTTCCTTCTCACCGAGCCGGGGTTGATTTACTACTCGCTGATTATTCATCCGGATACGGTGCAACTTTTCGTGGGCCTGGTGTTTCTGGCTTTCGCAATCCGACATGCGGAAGACGGGCGGATGGCAAGTCTTTTTCTGATGGCCTGCGCTTTGGGACTATCCCAGGGGGCAAAGTTCGGTGCGGTCTGGTCACTCCCGACCGCTCTTCTGGCCGTATATCTGGGTTTGACACTGAGTGCGGCTGGACCGATTGGAGAAAAGGTGCTGGCCTTTGTGAAACGGGTCTTCGCGCTTGGCGTGATTTCGATCACGGTTTGGCTGGCCAGTACGCCATACGCTCTGGGGTCCTACTATCTGGGAATGATCAGTTCGACATGGGCTGCGGTCACGTCTTCGACCCTTGAGTCCGGTTCAGCAGCTCAATGGCTGGCTGGCATCAAAGACAATCTTGGGCTCGTTCTTACCGTCCTAGCGTGCGCATCACTGCTGTGGGTTCTTGTCAGGGTTCTACGTGGCGCTGGTGCAAGAGCTTTCCTGCTGATCGCAGTGCTTGCGGTATCACAGATCCTGTACTTTACCCTTCTGAGCAAGGTGTGGGTGGTTGTCTATTATCTGATGCTCGGATTGTCGCTTCTGGCGATCTTGTATGCAGCGATGATCAAAGACCTGTTTGACCGGTTGTTTCAGAATGTGAACGTCCGGCGCGTGGCGTTGTTGGTTCTGGTGGCCCCTGTTTTTGCGCTTTTGCTTGCGCAGCGCAGTGCATCCGGTGTGGGGCTGGTGGCAAAGGAGTATCTGAGGGACAACTCGACGGTCACCCAGCTGAGTACATGGGCCGATGGTCACGGCCTCAATGCTGAGGACAAGGTCGTGTGGGATGACATCGCCTACCTTGACCCCTACACGTACCCGAACGGGCAGATGCATGGCGGACTGATGCGCTGGTTTGACCTTCGTTTCTACGATCCGGACTATGTGGTTCTTTCATCCAGCATCTATGACTCCGCCTGGTGGTCAAAGCAGATCCAGGAGCAAAGTCTGGAGCGAGATTCGACAGAACCGCTCTCTGTTCGTCTGTATCAGGACTTCCTTGGCGCCAGCACAGATGGTGTTCCCGCTTACAAGTGGGTTGAAGATGTCGGGACTATTGCACCCACGGCTCCACCTCCCGCCTACAATGCATCCGAAAGTTCGATACATCGTGTGCTGGCGAAAGTGCCCATTGTCGGACCATCCCTGGCGTCCGAGTACGCAGTTTTCCGGTCTGCCGTTCAACAGATTTCACGGATGGCGCTGAACATATCCGGTGACCGCCGGGACATTACAGGGCCGACGCTCCGCATCTTCAGGATCGCACCTGCGGGCGGGGCATGCGGCCGGGAAACGGCATTTGCCAGCAGCACCCTCAATACCGCCTACAGGCCTGTCTATGCATTCGACGGCATGCCGGGGCGGGCGTGGACCAGCAAGGAACGCGGGGCGACTGTGGCGGGTGAGTTTGTGGGTATCGACTTTGGGTGTGAGACTGAGATTGCCGGTGACACCGTGGCAATTGAGTGGGGGTTGCCAGTCGACGTTCCAACGCAGGTGGGCATTGAAGTTTCCCAGGACGGGGACCAGTGGGCCGCACTTGGCGCGTATGAGCCGCAGATCGTCAAGACGGGCGAAGTTGGTCAGGTCAGTGTTTTCGAGCTGCCTGAGACGGTGCAGTCGCGTTTCTGGCGTGTTAAGGCAATCGAAGATTCGCCCGATGGCGGTTTCTTCATTCGTGATATACGCATTACCAACTAGGACAGGTCAGGCCACCGGTGTCGTGCACATCTCCGGGGCGGGGCAAAATCAGGATTTCTTCTCATGGCGATGCCGCAAATCACCGGAAACCCGAACGAAGCCGTTGGCGAGGCACCTCAGTATCAGGTCTCGGTGGTTTTTCCTGTTTTCAACGAGGTTGAGAGCCTGCCTGAACTGGTGGAGAGAATAGAAACCTCTTTGGACGATTTCGGTCGGACATATGAAATCATAGCCGTTGATGACGGGAGCACCGACGGGACGCGCATGCTTTTGGAGGAGCTTGCCGCAGACAAGCCGCATCTGAAGGTTGTCTTCTTTGCCCGTAACTTCGGGCAGACGGCTGCTTTGATGGCCGGCCTTGATCACGCGACCGGCGAAGTCATCGTCACCATTGACTCCGATCTCCAGAATGACCCCGCGGACATCCCCAAGCTGATCGAGAAGCTTGACGAGGGATATGATCTCGTCAATGGATGGCGTAAGGACCGGCAGGATGCCAAAATCCGCCGCAACATGATCAGCCGCGTGGCGAACCGGATCATCTCTTACATATCCGGCGTTACCTTGCGCGACTACGGCTGCACGCTCAAAGCATATCGCAGCTCAGTCATCAACGGGATGCGTCTCTATGGGGAGATGCACAGATTCATCCCGATCTATGCAAGTTGGTATGGCGCGCGGATCATTGAGGTGCCCGTCGGTCACAGTGCCCGCAGCTACGGAAACTCGAAGTACGGCCTCGAGCGCATTTTCAAGGTCATTCTGGATCTTGTCCTCATTCAGTTCATGCACCGGCACATGGCGCGGCCAATTCATCTCTTCGGCGGCATCGGGTTGCTGTTTCTTGGTGTCAGTGCCGCGGCCTTTGTGCTGATGGTTTATCTGAAGCTGTTCCACGATTACTCAATGATCAGTACGCCCCTGCCGATGATGACGTCGCTGTTCCTGCTGTTGGGTGTGAACACACTGCTGTTGGGGCTTATCGCGGAAATTCTCATGAGGACCTACTTCGAGTCCCGCGGGGAGCCACACTATATCGTCCGTGAGGTGAAGAACCTTGGTCCGGAAGGTTCCTGATGTGCGGCATTGCCGGGTTTGTAGGGCCGGGTGACCGGACCGACCTGGAGGCTATGACGTCTGCCGTAACGACGCGGGGGCCCGACGGGGAAGGGTTTCATGTCGATGCAGCGTCCAGGCTCTTTCTTGGTCATCGCCGTCTAGCGGTCATCGACATTGCTCACGGCGCGCAGCCCATATGGGATGCCGAGCGAAGTGTCGCGGTGGTGTTCAATGGTGAGATTTACAACCACCTTGAACTGCGGGCAGAACTTGAGGCCCTGGGCCATGTCTTCCTGACAGACCATTGTGACACAGAGGTCCTGGTTCATGGATGGAAGGCGTGGGGTCGGGACCTGCCGCTGCGCCTGAACGGCATGTTCGCTTTTGCCATCTGGCAACCGGAAGGCAAACGTCTGTTTCTTGCCCGCGACAGGTTTGGTGAAAAGCCACTGTTCTGGGCAAAGCAGGGCGATCTATTCCTCTTCGGGTCTGAGTTAACCGCTATCGATGCGCACAGGGGATTTGTTGCCGAAACAGACAATCTGTCTCTGGCCAAGTTGTTTGCATACGGATTTATCCCGGCGCCGCGGTCTTTCTACCGCTCGTGCTCGAAACTTCCGGCGGGACACTGGCTTGAATACCGGCTGGATGAAGGTTCAATCGAAACGCAAGCCTACTGGTCGTACAGAGTGGAGCCTGACCTTTCGATTGTCGAAGGTGAGGCAGAAGAAGAACTGAGACATCTTCTTCGGACTTCCGTATCGCGCCGTCTTATGACGGATGTCCCCTTGGGCGTCTTCCTGTCCGGTGGCGGGGACTCGACCACTGTTGCAACCCGGGCGGCGCAAAGCGGTGCCATAGATACCTTCTGTATCGGGTTCAATGACAAGTCCTATGACGAAAGTGCTTTTGCACAGGAGGTTGCCCATCATATCGGGTCGCGTCACCATCTTCGAACCCTTGATATGGCGGAAGCCATTCAGCTTATACCCGACATTCTGGGGCGGCTTGATGAGCCGATAGCTGACCCCTCCATTCTGCCGACCTATCTGCTTTGCCGGTTCGCGCGCGAGCATGTGACAGTCGCGCTGAGCGGTGACGGGGGAGACGAACTTCTGGCGGGTTATGATACGTTTGCCGCACTCAAGTTTGCGACGCTCTATCAGCGGTTGGTGCCGTCTTTTCTGCATGGCGGTGTGCGGCGGATGGTGGACCTGCTGCCGAAGTCGTCAAAGAACATGAGCCTCGACTTCAAGCTTCGGCACAGCCTTGCAGGCGACGGTTCTCCACCTGCGCAATGGAACACGCGCTGGCTGGCGCCGCTACAGCCTGAAGAATTTGAGGATTTTCTGCA
>JANQMQ010000145.1 GCA_028279995.1 Candidatus Phaeomarinibacter sp.
TGCAACGGTCTCAGCGCCGATCCCGCAACCGGTTTTCGCCTCATCACCGGCCCATGCCGATGAGCCGGCCTATGAAGGCCTGCCAAGTGACATCACGGCCCTTGATGAAACTGGCAATCTGAAGAAGTTGGAAGAGATGGAAGCAGACATGATCCGTCTTGCCATCGAGAAGTACGAGGGTCACATGTCGGAAGTTGCCCGCCGCCTCGGCATTGGCCGCTCAACGCTCTACCGCAAGGTGCGTGACCTGGGCATTGAGGTCCGCGCGTAACTACTCCGTCGCAAGACCAAGGGCGGATCGGTACAGGTCAATGATCGCTTCCTGCTCTTGGAATTCCGCCCGGTCCAGCTTGCGCTCACGCACCACCCGGCGCAGTGCCTTCACGTCAAATCCATTGCCCTTGGCTTCCGCATAGACCTCGCGGACGTCCGCTGCGAGCGCTGCTTTTTCTTCTTCAAGCCGCTCAATGCGTTCAACGATGGATTTAAGTTGATCGCGTGCAACGCCGCCGGTCTGCGCCATGGTCTGCCTCATACTGGTTGGAAGGACGAAAGGGCGCGGACATTAACCACCCACCCCTGCCTTTCGCAACCACCTGACAGGTTCTTTTGCAGCCTCTTCTAGCCGTGGTCCTTTGAAGCTGCGTTAAACGCCGCCTTTTGGGCCTCGGTCGCCTCTGTCTGGTACTTCGCCTTCCAGTCAGAATAGGGCATGCCGTAAACGATCTCGCGGGCTGCATCCTTCGAGATATCCACACCCATCGTCTCTGCCTCTTCGCCGTACCACCGCGACAGGCAGTTGCGGCAAAACCCGGCAAGGTTCATGAGATCAATGTTCTGGACATCCGTGCGTTCCTGCAGATGCGCCACAAGACGCCGGAACGCAGCAGCTTCCAGTTCGGTTTTCTGATCAGCAGACATCACAACACTCCAGTTCAAACATGGCCTGCTACGAGCGGGCTTCGTAGCGCTGTTAGGTAATGTGGGTTGCTTTCGCCCCATGGCTAGGGGGCTTCGACACCCCGGCTGGTTTCCTCAATCAGATGATCCACGACGGCCACAAGAGCCGCATCATGGTCCGCGCCGGTGGCCCGCGCCTCGTCATAGGCAATACGCTGAGCCTGGGAACTGGTTCCCCTGCGCGCGATGGTGGCCACATGCAAAAGCTCCTGCGTGCACCCCAATTGCCGCGCCTCTTCCTGCAGCAGGCCCACCAGTTCATCTGACAGATCACATACCGACACCATCTTGCCCTGCCCGAAATCGGCGAGGTCCCTCGTCACGCCATAGCGTTGCGCCCGCCAGCGGTTCTCCTCTATGAGAATGCGTGGATAGACGCGCCACCTCTGATTTTTCTCACGCAGTGTAAAAAGCATCGAGAGCAGACACTGATAGAGAGCCGCGAGTGCAACAGCGTCTTCAATCCGTGTACAGACATCAGCAACCCGGGCTTCCAGCGTCGGCCACCGAACGGAAGGCCGGATGTCCCACCAGATCTTGCTAGCGTCCTCCACTGCTCCGACCTCCACCAGCCGCGAGACAACGCGCTGGTACTCTGGCCAGCTGTTGAAGGAATCCGGCACCCCTGTTCGCGGCAACGCATCAAAGACAGTCAGCCGGTAGGACGCCATCCCCGTGTCTTCCCCTTGCCAGTACGGCGAAGAGGCTGAAAGCGCCAGTATGTGAGGCAGAAAATAGCTGACCTGGTTCATCAGATCGATGCGCAGGTCATCGTCCTCAATGCCGCAATGAATATGCATGCCGCAGATCAGAAGGCGCCGAACCGTACCTGCCAGATCTTTGGCGATCTGGTCGTACCGGGCCTTTTCGGTGTGGTGCTGCTCTGTCCATCTGGCAAACGGATGTGTGCTCGCGGCAATCGGGGCATAGCCATAGTCTGAAGCGACACTCACCACCGCGCCACGCAACCGCTCAAGGTCCCTGCGCACATCCGCAGGCGTTTCACAAACCCCGGTTCCGATTTCCACCTGGCTTTTCAAGAACTCCGGCGACACCTGCGTCCCAATGGCTTCGGACAGCTTCGGCATCAGGTCCGCAGGTGGTTCAGACACCAGATCGCGTGTTTCCCGGTTGACCAGCAGGTATTCCTCTTCCACCCCAAGCGTGAATGCCGGACGGTTCATTGGCATACCTCCACGACAGAGTCATCCGTACACGACCCAAAATGCTCGACAGCGTTGATATCAGGTGACGCAGCAAGAATGTCCGATATGATCCGAGCCAGCCTGTCAGCCCATTCCTGCGCACCCGCATGCGTGTCGATCAGATCCTGGCGAATTTCCACCAGCGCATGGGGCAATCCTCGTTGGGTGCCGTGTCTATACAGCGTGTCGCCCTTGAGCTTGCCGGAATAGGGTTCGTTGTCACCGATAACCAGTCCGGGTTCCTGACGCAGCCCCGCCAGGAGCGCATGCGGCAGACGGGGGTCCTTGTCCCACAGGATACCCGCATGCCAGGGGCGTGGATGTCCCCGCCACACAGGCGTGAAGCTGTGAATCGAAACGATGAGAGGAGCCGCGCCCTCACCGACCAAACGGTCGATGCATGTGGTGATAGCATCCTGATAGGGCTGCCAGTACGTTGCCCGGCGCAACTGGATTTCCTTCTCATCAACATGCCGATTGCCCGGAATCACGGCACCGTCCGAGAGCTTCATGACCAGCGTCGGATCATCCGCACCACGATTGGGGTCGATGAGAAGCCGGGAGAAGCAGGACAGGACAGCAGGCGCATTCAGTGCGACCGCCAGCCGGCGTGTTACCTCAGCCGCACCAATGTCCCATCCGATATGCCGGTCAAGGTCCGTCGGCGGCAGCCCCAGTGAGCCATACTCCTCCGGCAGTGCATTGGATGCATGATCACAGATCACCACCACGCGCCCGAGCGCAGCCTCGTTCACATATTGATAAGGCTGAAATGGTCTATGTGAATGCGGGGATGGAGACGCGGCGTGAGACATGATGCTGACTATACGAAACCCCACGGGAACTGACAGCCCACCTTAGAAATGATAGGTTCTCTCGCAGGGCCTGTCCGGCCCGGTTCGATATTCGGCAGGATGATAGAGACCCAGATGCAGCGACTTATTGCAAACCTGTCCATGTCGGTCCTTCTGGCCATTGGAGGCTTGATGGTGTTCGCCCCCTCCGCTTCGGCAAGCCTGAATGTATGCAACCAGTCAACAAGCCGGGTCGGCGTGGCGCTGGGCTATTACAGCCAGGACACATGGGTGTCTGAAGGGTGGTGGCACATTGAGGGCGGCGATTGTGCCCCCGTCATCAACAGCGAACTCACAGCCCGCTACTACTACCTCTTTGCCATCGATTTTGACGCCGGTGGCGGGTGGTCAGGCCTGTCAACGCTCTGTGTCGCACCTGGCGAGTTCACCATCAGCGGTCGCAAGAACTGTGAAAACCGAGGCCACCACACCGCAGGTTTCATGGAGATCGATACAGCCAGGTCTCCCGATTGGACGGTGCGGCTCGACGAAGCAACCCGCAGACCAGACCCGGGCGCCACACTTGGCAGCCTGACACAGGGAGCGAACTGAGCCTTGCGACATCGCAATGTCCGCGTTCTCGCCACACTCGGCCCGGCATCGGACGATTTTGAAACCATCGCCCGCCTGCACGAAG
>JANQMQ010000153.1 GCA_028279995.1 Candidatus Phaeomarinibacter sp.
GCGCAACGGCAAGCAGGTGTCAGTCGGTGTTGGGGCAGCCTGCCTCGGCAATCCGCTCAATGCCGTGCAATGGCTTGCCGCCAAGATGGTTGAGGTGGGCCGCCCGCTGGCCGCAGGCGACATCGTGCTGTCCGGTGCGCTCGGTCCCATGGCACCGGTGGAGAAGGGGGATGAGTTCATCACCCGCATCCAGGGCTTTGCACCCCTCCACCTGGCATTCACCTAGGAGATCGCGCCGGTGGCAGACAGCACCAAAACCAGAGTTGCCATCATCGGGTCCGGCAACATCGGCACCGATCTGATGATCAAGGTCATGCGCGTTTCCAGATCGCTGGAGATGGCGGCGATGGTCGGTATTGATGCGGGATCAGACGGCCTTGCCCGCGCCGGCCGCCTGGGCGTTGCAACAACGGCAGACGGGATTGATGGCCTCGTTGCCATGCCCGAGTTTGAAGACATCCAGATTGTGTTCGACGCTACTTCCGCCGGAGCACATATGCACCATGACAGCATCCTGCAGGCCCATGGCAAGCAGGTCATTGATCTGACGCCCGCTGCTGTTGGCCCCTATGTGGTGCCCAGCGTCAATCAGGAGCAGCACTTCGGGGCACCCAATCTCAACATGGTCACCTGCGGCGGGCAGGCGACGATCCCGGTCATTGCCGCCATCAATGACGTCGCGCCCGTCACCTATGGCGAGATTGTTGCGTCCATTGCCTCCAGATCTGCGGGGCCCGGCACCCGCGCCAACATCGACGAGTTCACCGAAACAACGCGCAAGGCCATTGAAGTTGTCGGCGGCGCGCGGCTGGGCAAGGCCATCATCATTCTCAACCCGGCTGAGCCGCCCCTGCTCATGCGCGATACGGTCCACTGCCTGTGCGATGATGCGGACCCGCAACGCATCGCGGACGCCGTGGAACGCAAGGTGGCGGAGGTGCAGGCCTATGTGCCCGGCTATCGCCTCAAGCAGGCGGTGCAGGTCGAGAAGATCGGCCATAACAGTCGCCTGCACATTCCTGATCTCGACGAAGATTTCAGCGGCCTCAAGGTCAGTGTGTTCCTGGAGGTTGAGGGCGCGGGCCACTACCTGCCGTCCTATGCCGGCAACCTCGACATCATGACTTCCGCCGCGCTGCGCACCGCTGAAAATCTTGTCCGGCAGATGGACGACGCGGCATGAAGATAGCTGACCGGCTCTACATACAGGACGTAACCCTGCGCGACGGGATGCACGCCATCCGCCATCAATACGGCCTTGAGCATGTGCGCCGCATTGCCCGGGCGCTTGATGAAGCCGGTGTCGATGCCATCGAGATCGCCCATGGTGACGGGCTGTCCGGCTCCAGTCTCAACTATGGCTTCGGGGCCGTGACCGACTGGGCATGGATCGAAGCGGTGGTGGATGAAGTCTCGCACGCGGTGGTGACAACGCTGCTCATTCCCGGCATTGGAACGATCGAAGACCTGCACCGCGCCTATGACCTGGGCGTGCGCTCTGTCCGTGTCGCGACCCACTGTACGGAAGCTGACGTGTCGCAACAGCACATCGAGATGGCCCGCACTCTTGGCATGGATGTCTCCGGCTTCCTGATGATGAGCCACATGTCACCGGCGGATGACCTGGCCCAACAGGCCAAACTCATGGAAAGCTACGGCGCCCTGTGTGTCTATGTGACGGACAGTGGCGGCGCGATGACCATGGACGATGTGGCCGAACGGCTCACCGCCTATGACCGGATTCTCAAGCCTGAAACCGAGCGCGGCATTCATGCGCATCACAATCTGAGCCTCGGCGTCGCCAACTCGATCGCGGCCGTCCAGCATGGCGCGGCCCGCATTGATGCGTCACTGACTGGAATGGGCGCCGGTGCCGGCAACGCGCCGCTGGAAGTCTTCATTGCCGCGGCGGATCGCTATGGCTGGGCCCACAATACAGATCTGTTCGCCCTCATGGATGCAGCAGAAGAAATTGTACGCCCGTTGCAGGACCGGCCAGTGCGGGTCGACCGGGAGACGCTCAGCCTTGGTTATGCCGGTGTCTATTCCAGTTTCCTGCGCCATGCGGAAACCGCCGCAGAGCGATACGAGGTTGATGTCCGCAGCATTCTTCTCGAGGCGGGACGACGCAAGATGGTCGGCGGGCAGGAGGACATGATTACCGATATCGCCCTTGATCTCGCCAATCAGGAGAAACGAGCCTAGCCTTTTCGTCTGTCTTGGTCGAAAGGGCGGCGCAGGCCGGGCAGTGCAGATGGGGATGACAAGGGAGTATCCGGGTCACGTATGGCGCGCAGCAAAACCAGAAGTGCCACTTCAAGCACCGGAAAGACGGAGCGGGACCAAAGGGAGCCTGCTTCGGATCAGCGCTACGACGTGCGTATGGACGGGGTCTACTTCTTTCGGTCCATGCCTGCAGCGCCCTTTCACCTAGCGCTTGAAGGGGGGGATTACTCATACTGCTTCATGGTCAAGCGCGGGACCATGACCCTGAACATCGAGTTCCCGGTCTCTCAGACCTTCGATCTTGTGCCCGGCGACATTGTCGGTCTGAGCGGGCTGACATCACATGCGTTCAGAAGCACGGGCTGTGACGTATCGGCGCCAACCGGCTTGTTTGAAAAGCAGCCGTTCGCCGATGCCGAGGCACAGCCCGGAGAGGTCGATCTCCTCATTGGCGTGGTCCCCCAAGAGACGATGGCCCTGTCCAACATGGTGATCGGACCAATCTATCTGGGTCGATCCCAGAGCCCTGAATACGCAGACCGTATCTGGAAGGCATCCGAACTGCTGGAAGATGAGTTCCAGGAAAGCGGCGAAACCTACGATCAGTCGATCATCGTGCGGCGCATCGCCGAGATCATCCTGATCAACATGACGCGTTCGCTCCTGACCCAAGCCAGTGGCGGGGGCATGTTCTCCATGCCGCCAATTCCCGCGGGTATGAGTGTGCTACGCGCCCTGCAGGAATTCCTGCAAATGCCCGAGAAGGACTGGACGGTGGAAGACCTTGCCCGCATCGCCGGCATGTCCCGCACCAAGTTCTCCGACGAGTTCCGCCGCGTCACAGGCAAGACCCCCATCCAGACCATCACCCGTATCCGCCTTACCATGACCGCGCGCCGCCTGCTGACAGAACGGCTGAGCGTCGAAGAAGCTTCAGACCTCGCCGGGTACAGTTCTGCCGCCGCCTTCGTCCGCGCCTTCCAGCGGGAGTTCGGCCTTACCCCGGCTAGATGGCGCCGGCAGCAATTGTCATAAGAATGGATAACAGTCTTTCAGAAGTATCTACCGGGACAGCACGATATAGCGCGGGTCCAGGCCTTCGCCCCATGACTCCATCCAGCGATCAAAACGCTCGCTGACGCCGGTGTCATAGATGTCCAGCAGCCGATGGATCTTGCCGTCACGATAGGTGGCAATCTCCCAGAAACGGGACTCCATGGGCGGTGACTGGTCGCGCACGAATTTCAGGCCGCTGTGAATCATCACACGGTTGCCTTCCTCATGAATGCTGGCGTCGATGCCGATCGTCCGTTCGCATTTCTTGTCGAACCGCGTTGTCGCCAGATCGAACCCTTTTAGAACGGCATCGATACCCTCGACCACGCAGTGGAACGAGATGTTCATGACCTCGTAGGTGCAGTCCGGTGTGAAGAACGGCCGAAGCGATTCCCAGTCTCCCGTCTTGTAGGCTTTCTCAAACGCGACATGTTGCTGGCCGAAATGGGCAAGTAGGCTCATCGTGATCATCCTTTTCCTTGAACGTTTAGGTCTTGAGCAGTCCGGATGAGAATCCGGGCGAGGGCCGTCGGCGAGTCCCGGGCGATCAGATGCCCGGCCTCCTCAACGACATGCATCTGCATCTGCGGGCAGAGCGATCTGAAGTGTGCGACTTCCCTGTCTGTCATGGGGCCTGCGGGGCCGGCACGCACCAGCGTGACCGGCAGCGTGAGCGACCGGGCGGCATCGGTCATCTGCGCCGCGCGGCCGAGAATGTCATCGACCAGCGGCGATTGGCTGAGCCCCGGCGCCTGTGCAGCCAGGAAGCGGCGCACGCGGTGTGGGTCCGGCGCCGGCACGACATCCACCATCACAAGGCCGCGCACCGGCGCCACATCCTTCCTGCCGGCTAGGGCGAGCAGGAGCGCGAAGGCGCCCAGGGATGCACCGACCACGATGGCAGGCTGATGGATGCGGATCATCTCCGCTGCGTCGATGCCGAAGGTCTCGACGCCGTCCGCGGTAGAGCCGGTGCTCGTCCCGTGCCCGCGCTGGTCATATGCGGTGCTGGCAAGACCGGCTTTGGTCAGGTGCTGCATGACCGGCCGCCAGACGTGCCGCGTCTCGCCACCCGCATGCAGGAGCAGGAAGTCAGTGTTGCGGGCGGTGGCGTCGGCAAAGAGCAGCGCATCCCCGCGGTCGATCTGGTGTTCAAGAATGTTATTGCCTTGAGTCATCAAGGTAAGATGGCGACAATACCTTGACATGTCAAGGTATAATTGAAACACTGGCACCATGACGGAACGCGAAACCCAGCGTGTGCGGCGGACCCCCAAGGAAGCACGGGCCCTGATCATTGCCAGCGCAGAGAAAGTCTTGTTGCGGGAGGGCGTGCAGGCCGTTCAGGTGCGGGCGGTGGCCCGCGAGGCGGGCATGACCGATGCCGGCATAACCCACCACTTCGGCAGCCGTGAGGGGCTGCTGAAGGCATTGCTCGACGACGGTGCCGGCAAGACCCGCGATGCCATCCGCCGGACCGTGGCGAACTGGGTCGAGGAAGGGCCGGATATCAGGCGGCTGGTTGAAACCCTGCACGATCTGTATCGCAGCGGATATGCCGCTCTGGCCCTTCAGCTTTACAACAGCGGCTGGAAGGATACGGGTAGGCCCCTGCTGGAACCCGCAGTGGCCCCACTGATGGCGCTCAATGAAAACCCGGAGACATCGGAAGACGACATAAGGGCGGCGCTTGCCTCCCTGCATCTCTGGCTTGCCATGGAGCCTCTGTTCGGATCACCGTTCCGCCGCAGCGCCGGTCTCAAGACGGACAGCAAGGTCAAGGTGCAGCTGGCATGGTGGGTCGATGCAATCAACGTCATGCTTCACCCGAAAAAGTGAGACCAACCATGTCGAAGACCTATACAGGCGGCTGCAAATGCGGCCGGGTGCAGATTGAGCTGCAGATTCCCAACCCCCTGGAGGACTACACGGCGCGCGCCTGCCAGTGCGACTACTGCCAGCTTAACGGCGGTGTCTTCTTCTCGGATCCCGAAGGTTGCGCCACCATCAGCGGCCAGCAGCATCTGATCCGCGAGACCCAGGGCTCGAACCAGGCCGATATGCTTTTGTGCAGTGGCTGTGGCTCGCTCGTGGGGGCGACTTTTGTGCACGAGGGCCGCTGTCTCGGCACGGTGTCCGCACTCATCATCGGCAATGACCGATGGCTTGCTAGCGCAACCCCCGTATCCCCGGAAACCCTGTCGCCGGAGGAAAAGGCGGACCGCTGGTCCCGGCTGTGGATGCCGGTGGCATTCCGGTAGCGGTCTGTCCCGTGGAATCGCAGAAGAGACAGTGGCGCTAGGTCCAAAGGATTGGACTGTTGAAGACCTCGCCGGTTACAGCTTCGCCGCTACCTTCGTCTGCGCCTTCCAGCGCAAATTCAGCCTTCCCCCAGGCTAAATGGCACCGGCAGCAATTGTCGTGCCGGTAGTTGTCATTGCTCAGGTGAAACAAAGCTGACACACCAGCATGTTTCACTGTTTAGGCTTAGCTCACGCCTTATGCACGTCATCACATAGTGACACCCTGAGCGGGGTAGGTGGACAACCGTAGCGACAGGCGCGAGAGCTGCAATGCAGCATACAACTTACGCTAAGAAGGTCATCCGTATACGGAAGATTGCAAATTCGCGCATAGGTTGCTTCTAATTGTTGCGCAAAAACAACGGCCTTGGTCTTCCGCTCTCCAATCGCGAGTTTTCAGTTGTAACAGTCGCACATGAATGCGGAAGCTGAAAGTTGAGACGCGTGTGATTCCCAAGGACTCAAGTGCTTCCACATCGAACAAATTTTCTGCCTGCCCTCTTTTGATTTTGTAGCTGGAGAGATTTGATGAGCCAGAACAACAACCCGTCCGCAGGTAATGATGGCAGCGGCGCCCCGGTCGCCTCAATCTCGCTGGGAACACTGAATGGGTCGACGGGCATCCAGATTACGGGTGCACAATTGGGTTCACAGGCAGGAGGCGTTACGTCGATTGGTGATGTCAACGGGGACGGCTACGAAGACATCATGATCGGGGCGTCCCAATGGGACCCAGGTGCTCTTGCTCAGGAAAACTATGGCCGCATCCATGTGGTTTTCGGCAGCGCCGGTGGCTTCGATGCCAATATTGACCTTGCTACGCTTGGCAGCACAACGCCTGGTTTCACGATCGACGGTCTCGCTAACGGCCATGTTCTGGGAGAGACCGTGTCAGCGGTCGGAGACGTCAACAATGATGGTGTCGACGACATCATCATCGGAGCAAGAGGGGCCGACGTCGGCGGTAC
>JANQMQ010000171.1 GCA_028279995.1 Candidatus Phaeomarinibacter sp.
GTTCGTGACCCCTGCCAATCGCGAGACCGCAGACTATATCGAAGGGCGTTACGGGTGAGTCGGGCGGCAACGCGTTCGGCGGCTTCCTCGGCCTTGATCTTCTTGTTTCGTCTGAACGTGGGCGGACCTAAGGCGATTGCCGGAAATTCTCATGCCAGATGGCGACGAATTGATATCTGCCTTCAAGGAGCGCCGGCAGGCGCATCGCCGGGCGATGTGACGGCTGGCGCGACACAGAAGGCGGGCGTCAAGAAAAGCCCGACTCTACCCCCTGAAATCCGGTCGATTTCGGCCGCGAGCCCATATGGTTGCTGGCTTTCTGACGAGGAGGACGTGCAGACGATCGCGGCCTTGACCCACGGTGAGATGATGAGCTTGCTCAAAGACAAGGTGATCACCCTCGAGCTGTTCGATGAGCGCCACATCCATGAGGTCACCGACCCCGCCGACCCGACACGCCGCTATTGCCTGTGCCGCAACCCCCAGACCGCGCAGCGCGAACGTGAGACGCGCCAACGGCTTCTGGATCTCACACCACCACCGCCCTGGCCGAAATCGCCGCCTACAAACGCGCCACGACCGTGGAGAAGCTCGGGGCATCACCGGCGGCAAAAAGCAGAGCGAGGAACGAGCAGCGCTTTAGCACACAGAACCGGATTTAATGTAATAGATTCATTATCGATAGATTTTAACCACCATTTATTCTTTTCAAGATCTTGTCGTTTTGATTCGCTATCAAGATGGTGCAATATTCTTAATGTGCATTCATCTAAAGCAAAGACGCAATTCGGTGCCAATGCCAAAGGATACCAGCCGCCCATGACAAGAACAAAAAATGAGATCGGCTGATCAAATGTAAGACTCAGTTTGGCTTGCAAAGAAGACATAGGTTGATCTTGTTCAGCGCTAACGCCACGCACAACCCGCCGCCGCTTGGCTGGCCGGAGCGGAGCGACGACCAGCCAGGCGGCGGTCGGAGTTTGTGCGCTTGTTGGGCAAATCTTTGATCGTGAGTTATGCAGCCCGAAACAGAGCTACCTCCAGCGCCTCAGGGATACTTAATGGAAAAAAACGATCTTTTGCGTAAGCGTAATCTTCTCCGCTTTCATCAATAACGCGGAGATATCCATGCGCCTCTGCTTGTTCGTCTATAACGATTTGATAAATCTTGCCAACTTCCAGAGACGCTGGATAATCAGCATTGCTGATGCACACAGCAAAAGCTGTATTTTCAGTTTCAGTATTGGATTTGTTCATGGCTAATCAATGAGTGGGAACTTGATCTTCATCTCTTTTCTTCCGATACCGTGCGCTTCGTACCAATGTATCTCCGCAGTGTGAATAGTGCCATCGATTAAACGCACCATACCGAACCCTTTTACCTTTCGCCAATTACCGCGACCGTACTGTTTCTTGAGTCGTGGCAAATCACGTATCCCTGAGCCTACGGCTATGGGTTCGATGCCTCGGATCGTTCCGAGGATTTCAAAATCCATACTAAGTCAGAGTACGTATTCTGCTTGCCCAACGTTCTGAATACCGCGACCCAAACCGCGCTGGTAGTGCGCTTGCCGTATTAGTACGAGCTCCGCACGCGGCTTGGGGTCGCAGGTGATTCTATTGTTGGGCGTTCTTTGACGTTTGCTCGCGTGCCAGTTCCAAAAGCAATCGCAGTGCCCTGTTTACAGAAGCAGAGTCACGAAAAGCGCGCGCGACATCAGGCTCCAAAAGCACGACATTAGTGCCTTCTTGGTACGCTCGGTAATGTTTGCCTTGTACGGCCTTCGAAAAGTCGTACTCGGCGCGAATATCATCGCTTGCATCTGGAGTCATATATTTGCCTTTCTGCTTTGGACGCGGGCCTGGCGCTAATGATGCGGATTGCGCTTGGGTGGTGCTCGGTATATGAGACCACAAGAAGGCGATCGCGTTTTGAGCGGCCAATGCTCAAAAACCGATACTATCCAAGTGAGTGATCCGGGTCGGATATGGTGAGCTCGAAGGGATCTGAAAAGACCGTGCTGGCTTCCTCGAATGACACGCCGTGCTTGCGCACGTTCGATTCGGCTTTGCTTGTGTCCCACTCAAAGTCAGTCACGTTTCAAATGCGTTCCGTATCCGGTTGATTGAAATGGCATGCTTCGAAGCTTGCGCCGTACCAGCGCCCAACGTTGCAAATCAGCCGCGCGAGGTACGAGCGTCGGCTGGATTTGCCTTGTTATGCGACCGGTTTTCGTTGGGCCTTAATGTCGCTGACAATATCCTT
>JANQMQ010000190.1 GCA_028279995.1 Candidatus Phaeomarinibacter sp.
TCGCAACCCTGTGCGTAACCATCTGCTATCTGCCGTCCCACGAGGCACAGCACAACAATATCGCCCGGCCCAATACGCGCCTGCGGTGGCTGAATGAGCTGGTGGGATATGTGTCTACCATCCCGCTGGTGCTGCCCTACAAGACGGCCCGCCTGACCCACCTTGAACATCATGCCCATACCAACAATCCCGAACTGGACCCGGACTATGGCGTGACAGCCAAGGGCTGGTGGGATGCTGTTGCGACGTCAGTCCGGGCCCGGATCTCACGCAAGGGCGCAGGCCAGAATGCGGCCTACGCGGCGGCCCTTGACCGTATTGGCGGTGAAGCCGCAGCCAAGGCACGACTGGAAGCGTTGGTATTGAATCTTGTTTTCTGGGGAACACTTACAGTGCTTGCCTGGAGCGGCTTTGCGCTGGAAGCCCTGTTGCTGTGGTGGCTACCCCGCCATGTGGGAGTGACCTACATCTCGCTGCTGCTGAGCTGGGCGCCGCATCATCCCGGCGAACAGACAGGGCGCTACAAGGACACCCGCGCCTTCAAGTACCGGTTCGGCAACATCATGGCGATGGGGATGGAGTATCACATCATCCACCACCTCCACCCGTCGATCCCTTTGCACAAGAACATGCCGGCGTATCGGGAAATGAAACCCATTCTGGAAGAACGCGGCTGCGATTTGGGCGGGCTCTAGGCAGGCAAGCTACTTCAGGAACTCGACCTTGAAGCGAACAGGACCGTCAATCGCCACATAGTGCAGAAGCTTGGGCTCTATGATCGCAGGGGACCCCGGCGTCACATCCTGGCGCTCCTCTGGCGGGCCGGGCACAACATAGGTGAGTGCACCCTCAAGCACCACCAGCCGGCCCCATGTCCCGTCCTTGGTGTCATGGTGCCGGGTGAGTTTTTCAGGAACCGTGTCCTGTGTGAACTCCGGTGTCTCCGAATACTTTGAAACGCCGTCTGGTAGCTCGGCCATGATGCATGTTTCCTGAAGCCAGGCCTATCTATGCGCGGGGCATCTTAAGGCCGGGGATACAGAACAGGGCAAGCTGCAGGCTCTTGGCAATACGCTCCGCCCGTTCCATGAAATAGAGAACCGTGGCTGGCTTGGGCGCGGTGTCTTCCAGCGTTGCGCGGAACAGCGATAACCAGATCTCGAAATGCTGCTTTTCAATTGTGGAGTGCTTTTTGTGCGCGGGAACCGGCTTGCCCGAGTACCGCCCTGCATTGAGCGCAACGGACGCCCAAAAGTTCTTCATGGTTGCGAGATGCGGTCCCCAGTTGTCGCCGATGGCTTTGTCGAAGATGGGTCCGAGGGTCGCATCCGCGCGCACGCGCTCATAGAAGGTCTCAACCAGGAGGTCGATATAGACATCATCAATACCAAGCGCTGCGGCTGTGTCCTGAATGTCCTTGCGCCGTTCTTCTGCACTTCTCAGCTGGGTCCGGGTCATGCGGCCTCCATGAGCTGCCGCAATGCGGGGTTGCGATGAGTCAGGTCCTTGAGGGTGTAGCCGTCCAGGACTTTGAAGAAAGCTTCCTGCGCTTCCGCAAGGACACCCTTTAACCGGCAGCTCGGCGAAATGAGGCACTGGTCTGCGCCACCGGGAAAACACTCGACCAGCGCATGAGTATGCTCCAGGGCACGCGCAACCTCACCGATAGAGATGTCCGACGCCACCGACGCCAGCCTGATGCCGCCATAACGCCCGCGCTCGGAGTGGACGGCGCCGAGATGCCCAAGTGCATTTGCAACCTTGGTCAGATGGTTCTGCGAGACCTCAAAGCGCTCGGCTATCTCACCGACTGTCACCAGCCGGTCATCATGAAACGCGAGATAAGTCAGAGCCCGCAAAGCCAGATCTGTCTGAACGGTCAGTCGCATAAGGCCACCTCTGATCTAATTATGCATATAATATACATATTTAGATCAGAGGAGACAACAAAGCCCTGATGCGACAGGGGGTCTCACCGGCGGGCAGCGGAAACCCGGCCCGGATCAGGCCGTTGCGGAAACAATCCAGACGCCCGCGCCAAGCATCACTTTGCCGTCAACCATCTTGCTTTCCATGGCGTCCGCAAGATCAGACAGGACGGCTTCCTTTTCAGCGTCCGTCCTGTCCATCATCACTCGGGAAATCGGGCCGCGCAGCATCAGGCTTTCGGCACCGTCTCGGGCCGAACTGCCTTGATTGAGCCTGGTGGAGAAAGGCTCGGCGGACGCGTCCTTCCAGCCTGCATCCCCCAGGATGCCCAGCGTGCGGTCAATGTCTGCAAAGGCAAATGGCCCCGGCGCATGGGGATCCGGCGGCGGCGGAAACTCGACATGCTTCTTGGCAATGCCAAGACCGATATGCACCCACTCGTTTTCACGCACCGGCTGCCAGCAGATGAACACCATACGCCCGCCGGGTTTGGTGTGAGCGTGAATGTTCTTGAACGCAGTCACCGGCTCTTCAAAGAACATGACCCCGAAGCGGGAGATCACCAGATCAGCCGCATCTCCGAGTTGCTCACTCTGGGCGTCCACCACGGCGAACGTCACCTGTGCCGCGCCCGTGCTCGCGGCACGGGTCTTTGCGAGATCCAGCATCGGCTGGGAAATGTCGACGCCATGGACATGCCCCGATGTACCGACAGCCGTCGCGGCGCGCAGCGACGTGTCGCCAGTCCCGCACCCGATGTCCAGAACCTGCTCTCCGGCTGCCGGCACGGCATGTTTCATGAGCTGCTCCGTGAACGGAGACAGGAACCGGTCCATTTCCTCCTGGCCCGAGACCCAGCTTGAGCCGCCCGCGCCATTCCAGAATTCCTTCTGGTCCTGATTGATTGCTGTCATCTGACATACTCCCTACCGGCCGCCCTGGCCGTCGTCGACGGTGATAACTGTGCCCGTGACGCATTCGGATGACGGCGACAGCAGGAACAGCAATGTGGAATCCATCTGCTCAGCCGTGCAGATGCGCTTGCGCGGGAAGTGCTTGGAAAAATCGCCCATGCGCTCAAGCATGCCCTCCAGCATCTCGGTCATGAACGCCCCCGGGGCGATCCCGTTCACATTGATGTTGTAGCGCGCCCACTCAACCGCAAGGGCTTCAGACATGCGCGCAATGGCCCGCTTGGTGATGGAGTAGAGCGCTGCACCGTTGCCGTCATAGCGGTAGGCGGCAACCGACGCGATGTTGACGATGCGGCCGGGCTTCTCCGCCGCGATCAGACGCTTGGCGACTTCCGCTGCAAGGATGTAGGGCCCGCGCAGATTGGTATCGATCACCCGGTCGATGAGATCGACTTCCATCTTGTGGGCGCGCTGGGCGTCGGGGACACCGGCATTGTTGATCAGGATATCGACCGTGCCGAAAGCGGCTTCCGCATCTGCAACCACCTGCTTGATATTATCCGCATCCGTCATATCCAGCGGCAGCGCAATCGCTTCTCCACCGAGACCTTCAATCTGCGCC
>JANQMQ010000192.1 GCA_028279995.1 Candidatus Phaeomarinibacter sp.
CGGCTGGGCGCTGCACCTGATGCAGACCCCGTCATCACAGCACCGCCGCTCCCGGACGACGCGACGGACCGTCTGCGCCACGCGTTTGACCGGCTGGCGGCATGGGAAAAATCAGCGCCCTATCAGGAACTTGGCTGTCAGCCGGCGGAAAGCCATGATCTGTCCGCCCCTGACGCGGTTCAAAAGGCCCTCGATAAACTAACCTTGAGCTACTATCACATGACAAGCACCTGCCCGATGGGGCCGGTGCTGGATGCAGACTGCCGCGTTCATGGCGTAGACGGCCTGCGCGTCGCCGACGCGTCGGTCATGCCGACCATTCCGTCAGGCAACACCTATCTGGGTTGCGTGATGATTGCTGAGCGCGTCGCGCGCAAGATCAAGGCTGAACAGGCCTAGGCCGAGCGGTCATACCGCTCCAGCACCCGGCTGGCTTTTGATGCGGTCACCCCAAGTACGCGGAGTACGTTGGTGCACAGCCGGCGCATGAGGTCGTCGCTGTGTCCCTGGATCAGCTGCATCTGAATCGCGGATCCCATCAGGGCAGTTACCTGTTCCAGGGTGAACGCGTCGGTTTCGACATCGAAGACGCCCTGCCGGACGCCCAGTTCAAGGTCAGCTTTGAGAAACCGGAACATCTCTTCCGGCGGGTCGGCCAGGTGCTGTCTGCCATCCAGAAGCACCGCCGCCCAGTCCGGCGAATCCAGCATCATGCCGGCAAACCGCATGGTTGCCGTCACCACGCGCAAGGCTGCGTCATCAATGCCCTCCATGTCGGCATCCAGGCGCCGGCTCACTTCGAATGCAATCTTGAAGGCCACCTGCTGCAGAATGTCTTCCTTGGTCGCGAAGTGATTGTAGAAGGTGCCGTTGGCCAGCCCTGCCGTTTCAGTCATATCGCTGATCTTCGCAGCTTCCATTCCCTTGCTTGCAACAACGGCAATAGCTGCATCCAGCAGCGCTGCGTGTGTTCTGTCCCGCTTGCCGCCTGCGGCCGCCGTCTGCGCGAAAAAGCCCGCTTGCACAAAAACCTCCTGAAAAGTCCAACAACACCATTATGCCCGATTCCGGCTTGACAGGCCAGAGAAATGAGGGTTATCTCAAAAATGAGAGGTATCTCATTTATGGATTTTTCAGGGCTAGGGAACCATGGCGTCACGCACACCCGTACTCATCATCGGTGCAGGTCCGGCAGGCCAGCTGTCAGCACTGCTGCTTGCCCGACATGGCATTGCGACTGACATGATCGACCGGCGCGCGGACATCGGCACGGCGCCCAAGGCCCATGCCGTCAACGCGCGGACCCTCGAGATTTGCCAGAGCATCGGAATCGATGCGCAGGCACTGCGCGCGGAAGGGGCAAGCGCCAATGACGCTGGATGGGTCCGTTTCGTCGGAACGTTGAGCGGCCCTGAATTCGGCGTTCTTCCTTATGAGCGCCAGGATGAAGACGCGCTGGCCCACACGCCGTACCCGTTGACCAATATCCCGCAGCCGAAATTTGAAGCCGTGCTGGAGCGCGAGGTGGGCAGGGAGCCGCTCATCAACCTGCGCCGCTCTGTGAACTGCACCGCTATCGAGAATGGTGACATGGGAGTGTCGGCAACCCTCGAAGATCTCACCTCCGGCGATGTCTCGACCGCGAAATACGACTATGTGATTGCCGCTGACGGGGCAGGGTCACAGATCCGGGCCGCCCTTGGGATCACCATGGAAGGCCCTGAGGTCCTCGAGAACTTCATCACCATTCACTTCGAGGCGGATCTGCGCGCACTCACCGACGCACATCCGGGTGTCCTGTATTTCCTGCTGGACCCGGACAATGCCGGTGTCCTTATCGCCTATGACAGGTCGCGCACCTGGGTGCTGATGCATGGCTACGACCCTGGCACTGAAAAGCTGGCGGACTTTGACCAGGAGCGCTGCGCACAGCTTGTCCGCAAGGCTGCGGGCGTCACCGACCTCGACCTGACCATTCAGAACATCGGCTCCTGGGCCATGTCTGCGCAGATAGCCGACGCGTATCGCAAGGGCAGGGTGTTCCTCGTCGGTGACGCTGCGCACCGGTTCCCGCCCACCGGCGGTCTGGGGCTCAATACCGGAGCAGGCGACGCTCAGAACCTCGCCTGGAAACTTGCGGCGGTGATCAAGGGCGAGGCCTCGCCGGACCTGCTCGACACATACCAGTCCGAGCGTCAGCCGATCGCCCGCATCAACTCCGAACAAAGCCTGACCAACGCTGCAAAGATCTTTGACCTTTATGCGGTGTTGCACGGTCTCGATCCGGAGAACGTGGCCGGTCACTACGCTGCCGCGAGTGCAGACCCGTCCGCGGTGGAAGGGCTGCCCGAGGCCGTGGAAGCCCAGCGCCCGCACTTTGACAGTTTCAATCTGCAGATCGGATACCGGTATGTATCTGACGGACTGAAGGATGCAGCGCCGCTTCCGCCAGCATCTGACATCGAGACAAGTGACTTTCAGCCGGACTGGCAGGTCGGCGGACATGTGCCGCATAGCTGGATCGGCCAGGCCGGTACCCGCAAGTCAGTCTACGACCTCCTGTCGGCAACCGGCTTCACCCTGCTGACCGGCCCGCAGGCCAATGGCGCGTTTGCGACATCCGGCAGCGATATCCACGTCCAGAGCCATCCAGGAGATGCCGATGCGGGTTTTGACTGGTGCGCGCAGACGGACCTTCCGGCAACTGGCGCCGTTCTTGTGCGCCCGGACGGTCACATCGCTGCCCGCTTTACCGGCAGCGAGGCCGACCCCGGCGCCGCGCTTTCTGCCGCGCTGGCGTCAGCCCTCATGACCGAACGCGGAGATGCCTCATGAACCTCGGACTCGACGGCCGCAAGGCCATTGTGTGTGCCTCGTCGCGGGGACTTGGCCGCGCCTGCGCCGTCGCGCTTGCGCGTGAAGGCGCTGCCGTGACCATTAACAGCCGCAATACAGACGCGCTGGAAAGCGCCTGCGGTGACATTGCGGATGAGGCAGGTGTCGATGTCAGCAACATCATCGCCGCCGCTGCTGATCTCAACACCGAAGACGGGCGCGCCGCCCTGGTTGAAGCCTGTCCCGACGCGGACATTCTGGTGACCAACAATGAAGGCCCGCCGCCGGGTGAGTTCACCAACTGGGGCATGGACGACTGGCAGGCTGCGCTTCAGGCCAACATGCTGGCGCCCGCCTTCATGATCAAGGCGCTGATCGGCGGCATGAAGGACCGGCGTTTCGGACGCATCGTCAACATCACCTCCGCCATGGTGAAATCCCCGAACTACTACATGGGCCTTTCAACCGCCGCCCGGTCCGGGCTGACGGCACTGTGCAAGGGCCTGTCGGTGGATGCTGCCCCCTTCAATGTCACCATCAACAACATGCTGCCGGAGCGGTTTGATACCGACCGCCAGGAGCGCATGGCACAGTTCGCAATGGCGGCCAAAGGCATCACCCGCGACGAGGCGCGCGCGGAAATCTGCGAAACCATTGCTGCAAACCGCATGGGGCGGCCGGAAGAGTTCGGTGATGCCTGCGCCTTCCTCTGCAGCGCCCAGGCCGGGTTCATCTCCGGCCAGAACCTGCAACTCGACGGCGGTTCTTACGCCGGTCTCATCTAGGAGAAAGACCATGGACGCTTTCTACGACCAGACATTTGTGCCGCGTATCATCTTTTCATTCATCGGTTTTGCAATTGCTGTCGGTCCCATGTTTGCCGACTTTAACAAGACCCATGCCACCAATCCTGCGTGGACGCCGCATGCCCGGTTCCATGTGGTGTGGCAGGTTCTGAGCCAGGCAGGTGTGTCCATGGTCATCCTGTATCTGCTATGGACGCCGTCGCCCGACTACGGAACCCACATCTGGCTTGCCGCCATTCTCAACTACATCTGGATGGTCAGTTTCTTCGCCACCCTGTCCACCATGTCGATCTTCGACGGCGCCCTGAAAGACGTGAATGGTATCAAGCCGTTCCGGTTCAACATCTTCGGGAAAATCTATCTGGTTGATACAAACCTGTTCGGGGCGACGATCTTTGTCCTGCTCAACTCGACGGGTGTCTGGCTGCTCGCAAATACTTAGGGCCGCATTCATGCGCAAAACACTGATCTTCATCTGGAGCATCTTCATGGTTCTCTCTAACCCCGCCGCAGCCAAGGTCGACATAGCACCGCGCAGCGAGGCGCTGACCTTTGCTCGCATCGGATCGCCCGGCGCTTACCAGCTGATGCTTGTCTCTTCATACGCTGACGGCCGGGTCAGCGGTATCAACCTGTCTGCCAGCTTCGGCACAGATTCTGATGATCCCATTACTCTCTACGCGGCGCAGGGATATGATGCCCTCGTGGCTGCTGACGGCCCCGCGCTGGGTGTCGCCGTTGAAGACCTGGTCCTGCCCGTCGACTTGACGGCCTCGCATATTGCCGTCGGCACCAATTTCCCGGCCCATGCCGAGGAGGCGACGGTCGAAGACGGCCCGTTCCTGTTTGCAAAGGAAGTTGTGCCCACACCGTTCAATGCGCCGGTCTCACAGGGCGAAGCACTGCTGGACTACGAAGTGGAACTCTGCTTCGTGGCGCTTGAAGACTTTGATGTTGCCTCGCCGCCCCAAAGCGCCGGCCTTGTCCTCTGCAATGACGTCACGGACCGCGCCAAGCTGATGCGCCACCTCAATCCGTCTGACGTGACGTCGGGCGACGGGTTCACCACCGGCAAGAGCGCACCGGGCTACATGCCCGTGGGCAATCTGTTCGTCATTCCCCGCGACCTGCGTAGCTTTGCGCCGGAGGTTGATCTCAAGCTCTACCGTGGAAGCGACCTGGTCCAGTCGGCAAAACAATCTCTCGCCATCTGGGATTTCGATGAAATCCTCAGCCAGTCAGCAGCCCGCGCCGACGTCACCTGGGACTATCAGGGCCGACAGGTCGGGCTGCCGATCACCAATGGTGTTGTGCCCGCCCGGACGGCTGTTCTCGGCGGCACACCAGATGGTACAGTCTTCAAGGGCATTGATCGCGTTGCGATGATCATGGGCGTGGCCGACTGGCTCCTGGGCGGCTGGAACAAACCGCTGACGCACTGGGTCATTGAACGCCACATCGCCCGCGCCCATGCGCAGGGAGTATACCTGCAGGCCGGTGAAACAATGACCATCTCTGCTGATCATCTTGGCGAACTTGTGAATCCGATAACCGAATAGCTGATCGTTTCGGAAAAGACTCAGGCGGCCTTCACCTGAACCTGTGTCTGGCGCTTGCCGTCGGGCCCATACAGATTGACCTTGAGGCTTGAAATGGCGTGGACCAGCGCGTTCGGCGCCACCTTCTCATGGCCCGTCCAGGTGATGTTGGGGAACCGGTCAAAGATGCGCTCATAGGACTGCCGCAGCTGCATCTGTGCAACCCGGCTGCCCAGGCACTTGTGGACGCCATGGCCGAAAGCCAGATGTTTGTCCACATTGTCCCGCATCATGTCGAAGGTATCCGGGTTCGGAAAAACACTCGGATCCCGGTTGGCCGCGCCGTACCACAGGACAACTTTCTCGTCCTTGGCAATGCGCTGCCCATTGAGCTCCGTGTCTTCGGTCACCGTCCGGCGCATATGCCGGACCGGTGAAATCATCCGCAACGCTTCCTGCGACATGCGCGGAATGAGCGACGGATCATCAAGCACCATCTGCCGCTGGTCCGGAAACTCCGTCATCAGGCGAATGGTGCCGGAGAGCGAGTTCCGGCTGGTATCATTGCCCGCAAAGATGATCAGCAGCCAGGAGCCGTCGAGGAACTCCTGCGGCAGCTCTTCACCCTCCAGTTTTGTCTGGGCGATAGCCGTCAGCAGATCCTCACGCGGATTGGCCCGCCGGTCCGCCATGACCTTTTCCCCATAGGCAAACATGTCTTCAACCGCCTTGAAGAAGCGGAACGGGAACAGCGGTTCCTTGATGATCACCTGCCACGGATTGGTGAGATACTGGCTCGCCAGTTCCAGGTAATGCATCCAGTGCTTGATCTTTGGTCGGTCTTCTTCGTCCACGCCGAGCATTTCACACAAGGTGAAGAGAGGCAGCTCTTCGGAGAACACCGGCACCATGTCCACGACCGGGCCCTTGCGCTCCATGTCGTCGAGCAATGAATCGACTTTGGCAGAAACCTTCTCACGCAGCGTCGCCACATAGGCGGGCGCAAAGAAGTCCATCTGCTGGATGCGCATCTCCATGTGCCGTGGCGCGTCCAGATTGATCAGCGCATTGAGTGCTGCGGAGACCAGCTTCTCCGGCTTCCATTTGTCCTTCGGCGCAACGCCCAGATTGATGCTGCCGCGCTCTGACGAAAACACCTGCGGCGCAAGCTCTACGGCTTTCAGATCGTCATAGCGGCTGACAGACCAGAACCCGTCACCACCCTTGCGGATCGATGACCACATGACCGGCGCTTGGTCGCGCATCCTGGCGTAAAACTGGTGCGGATGCCCGCCCGTCCACGACGCCGGGTTCCAAAGTTCAAAATCCGTGAACTCGGGATAGGCCGCATCGAATGTCGGACGCTGGCGGTTGGAGTCGGTGAGGATATCGTCGCTAACAAGTCGCATCGTGTTGTGTCGCCTGTCATGTGTGGTGCGTCTGCACGGGGCCCGCCAAACCGGTATTGAGACATACCCACCTGCGGCCCCGCAAAAAATGCAGAACCATTCTTACGCAGTTTCATCTGTCATAAAACCACTCACGTGAAGGGTGTAAGGCCCTCAACCAGCCTGTCAAAGCCTGCACCGGCCACACTGCCTGAAACGGGCGTGAGCACCCCCAAGCTGCCCCTGCGGAAACGTACATTGGTCCGAATCTGCAAGGCGTTCCGGTTTGCAGTCATCTCGCCCAAAAAAATTTTCTGATCTGCGCGATAACCGCCCGCGGCAGGCATCCTGCGGCAGGTGTTTGCGCACAGGCAGCCTGTTGTAGTCCGCGTGATGTGACTCGCTGGCGACCCTTTGCCGGGCGCTAGGCCGCCTGGATCTTGCCAATGAAGTCGTGGATGCTGCGCTTGAGTTGGTCAGAGCGGTCTGAGAGTTCGCCGGCAAGCTCACTCACCGATGCGGATGAGGCTTCTGTCTGGCGTGTTGCCCGGCTCACTTCCGAAATGTTCTGGACCACATGGTTGGTCCCGTCGGATGCGTCCTGAACATTGCGGCTGATCTCCTGCGTCGCGCTGCTTTGTTCTTCCATCGCCGCGGCAATGGTCGACATGTTTTCCGTAAGGGAAGTAACGGACTCAGTGATGCGGTTGATGAACCCGGCCGTATCCGTGGTGTCACCCTGGATACGGTCCACCTGCGTGCGCACCTGTTCTGTGGCCTTTGCTGTCTGGTTCGCGAGGGTCTTCACTTCTGTCGCAACAACGGCAAAGCCCTTGCCGGCCTCACCGGCCCGCGCCGCCTCAATCGTGGCATTGAGTGCAAGAAGGTTCGTCTGCTCGGCAATGTCCGAAATGATTTCAATGACACTGTTGATCTCACCCGCAGAGCTTTCGAGAACGGACATGCGTTCGGCTGTCTGCTGCGAAATGTCCTGCGTTTCCGTCGCCATGCTGTTGATGCCGGACAACTGCTGGGTGATCTCGCGGATGGAGGCCGTCAGTTCTTCCGTTGCAGCCGACACGCCATTCACATGGTCGCCTGCGTTCTGTGCCGCACTTGAAACATCTTCCGAGAGCTTCGAAGTTTCATTCGCCACATCATTCATCTCGACGGATGTCTGAGACATCTGCTGGGTTGCCTGCGCGAGAGCGGTCGTCACTTCCTCGGAATCCTGGCGGAACAAAGCCACGGATTCCTCGATGAGGCGCGCGCGGTCAAGCTGCTTCTTGTCCTCGGCTTCCTTGGCGGCCATCAGCTTATCGTTCTCAACACCATTGTCGCGGAACTTGACGAGTGCCTTGGCCATCTGGCCGACCTCATCGCCGCGATTGGTGCCGGCTATGTCCGTTGCCCATTCCTTGCGGACGAGCGCGTTTGTGGAGGCCACCAGTTCCTGCAGAGGCCGTGAGACCATGAGGATGATGAAGGCGGAGGCGGCCAGGGTTGTCAGAAGTGTCAGCACCATGCCGAACAGCGAAACCGTGTTGGCAGTGTTGAGGACGCCATTGAGCGTGGAGGACTCAGCGGCGTTCTGTTCACTCAGAAGCGCAATTGCGCCGCCAAAGGCAGCGTCCATTTCTTCACTGATCCTGGCGTTTTCCTCTGATGCTTCGATCAGACGGGCCATGTCCACACTCTCGGGGAACTGCATGTAGGAGAGTTGCTTGGTGGCAATTTCTGAATGCCATTCTTCAAAGGCAGCGGCAAACAGTGAGCCCTGCTCTGTGAGATTGCCGATGCCGTCATAGGCATTGAGGCCGCCGATCAGACGCCTGGTTTCACCGACGCTTTCAAGGTGCCGGTCGCGGCTGTTCAAATCACCGGAGTTGAGGAACGCGGACATATGCTCGCGGGCAGCGCGGGCATGGCTCTTCATATCGGAGTAAAAGGACGTGGCCGCCGAGACATTCTCGAACGAGTGCAGCGCCGTGTTGGCGCGCATGACAGCGCTGAATGTTACAACACCGATCACCAGGTTGATGGCGACAATCACCCCGAGCGAAGCCAGCAACTTCACCTTGATCGATGTATTGTTGAAACTCTGAAAATACTTTGCGTCGAACATAATCAAGTACCCCCGAACCTTGCAGGTCCGCTAAAAATTTATAGTTGGCTGGCTGAAGTGCGGCGCCGCAGTTCAGAAAGATTGACCTCGACGGTCACCGCGCCGATCGCCTGCGTTCCCGTCGCATCGGCAACGGTCATGTTGACCTGTGTCCGCCAGATGCCCAGCGCGTCATCAAACTCCGGTTCGTCCACGAAGATCGCATCCGGTGCTACCGGGTATGTCTTCTGAAACTTGGCCTCGTCACCCTGCCAGTAGTCAGACGTGATGTTGCTCTGGCCCACATTCAGCCCGTTGGAATCGACGACGAAAATCTCCGTATAAAGACCAACAGCCTGTGCCTGCACCCGCGTCAGATAGGAGGAGAGGGGGTTGGTCAGTGTCGCGGCAATGAGCGGCTGGTTGTCTGCCTTGCGCTCGGCCCGCCATTTATCATCGAGTGCAACAATTTCATCCTCGCCCATCCCGCCATACTTATTGTTCTGGTTGGCAATGGACGCGCGGACGATCTCCGTATCGATGAATTTCTTGAGGTCCGAAATGACCCCTGGCGTCACGTCTGCTGCGGACGGCACAGGGGGTGCTGCTTCTTCAGTCTCAGCGATTGGATCCGGCTCGACACCGGTCTGCGCTTCCTGTGCAGAGGCGCTGGCGGCCAGAAATCCGGTGCCGGCAAGCACAAGCGCGCCGATAGATGACATCCATTTAGGGTTCAGTTTCACAGTGAATTCCTCACGCCAGACGACAGACCGGAGGTCCGGGGGCATCGCGATGACACTGGGTCGTGAAATGCCCCCCAACCGCGCTGGACTATTGGCCGCGGAATTCAAAAAATGCCTTAACGGAGAGGCGTTTTCCGCAGATCGCACACGCTTGGCGGGAAAGAAAAAGGGTGTGTTAGGTTGTATTCAACCTGCGCGTGAAAGGCCTGCCTAGGAGTCGTCGCCGGCCTCATACCGTTCCGCGATCTGTGCGCCGATCTGGCCGCCCAGTTCAAACAGCTGTTCGGCATCGGCGTGCCGCATCTTCGCAAGGTCCAGTTCAACGCCTGACGCAAACACAAGTTCCGGCACATTGTTGGTGACGGCATCCAGAATGGCCTTTGCGCAATCCATCGGATCATCACCGCCCTCGATCGCATCGTCCGACTTGCCGCGCGTCGAGCCATCAGCCGTGAACGCGTTGCGGGACACATTCGTGGCCACCGACCCCGGCAGCACATTGGTGACATTGATGTTGTGCCGGGCCTGAACCTCCGTCCTCAGCGCATCCATGTAGCCGATGAGGCCATGCTTGGCCGCGGCATAGGCTGTTCGCAGAGGGGGACCGAACCGCCCGGCAACTGAACTGATGGCAATGATATGCGCGCCACCTGCTTCGACCATCTTCGGGAGCTGCAGTTGGGTCAGCCAGATCGGGGCGATCAGGTCAATGTTGATCAGGTCTGTATAGACCTGCGGCTTTGTGTGAATGGCAAGGCTGCGCTGGCTGACACCCGCGTTGTTGACCAGCACGTCGACGCGTCCCGTCCAAGCCCATGCCTGCTCGACAATCTTCTCGAGGGCGCCGAAGTCCGTCGTTTCAAAGGGCAGAATGTGTGACTCTGTTGGCAGCGCATCTGCCACGGCCTTGAGCGCATCCACACGCCGGCCGGAAAGAATGATACGCGCGCCCTGTTCGGCAAACACCTTTGCCACGGCTTCGCCAATGCCCGAGGAAGCGCCGGTCACCCAAACGGTTTTGTCTTTGAAGTCGGTCATGAAATTTCCTGTCTGCGAGAATTCTGGTTTGAGTGTGTCAGGCGCTTCGGGCCGCCACGCGTTCGAGCGAGGAGCCGCGGATCTTCTGGCAAGTATGCAGGATCGCGGTCACCGCACCAATGGGGCCACCGGATGGGACCTCGTCATGAAAGTTCGGGTCCGCATCCAGCCGGTCAAACCAGCGACCAACGGCTGGGTGCAGCCGATGTAGCGGATATGTCGAACTGATCAGCCGTCGTGAGTAGATGTACCACGCGATATCGACCACGCTGACGTCATCGCCCAGCAGGTAGGTGCGTGTGGACAGCAGGTCGTCGAACTCGTCGAGTTGTTTCTGAAAATTCCGGAAGGCCCGCGCGGCCTGGTCATCCGTGACGCTGCCATGAGTGATGATGTCACGCCAGAATTTCAGTTCGGCCTGCTTGTGCGCATCGACTTCACCTTCCACTGTTCCCGTGCCGAAGTCTTCATAGGCTTTCAGGTCCTTCTCGGGCCGCTTGGTGAGGAAGGAGGGAAACACAAACCGCATGGTCAGTGCGCGGATATCAAGATGCAGATCATCCTCCGCTTTCAGCATGGCCTTGATGGTATCCGCCTTGTCCGCCGGTATCAGCGCCGGGGTGGGGAACGCCGCGTCCAGATACTCAAGGATGTCGTTGCTCTCGATGATGACCTTGCCGTCGTGAACAAGGGTCGGCACCAGCCCGCGCGGATTGATGCCCATATACC
>JANQMQ010000213.1 GCA_028279995.1 Candidatus Phaeomarinibacter sp.
GTGAAGCCGGTGCCCGTGATGACCGTGCCATTCAACGCCCGGAAGCGCGCATCATCTCCCGCGCCGAGACACCGGACGGTGCATCATTCCCAAAGAAGGGCCCAATCCTGATGTTGGGTTTCATGGCTTCTTTGACATTGGGTCTGTTGATCGTCCTTGCGACCGAAATGCTGTCGAGCACAACAGTCAGCACCACCAGATATGCACCGGCCATGTCCACAAGGCAGCGACCTGATGGCGGTCACGTGCCAGGTGCGATGCCTGTATCCAACAATGCATATGGAACACCCTATCCGCAGGCGACGATCCAGCCTGTTCCTGTCATGGCGCAGCAGCCCGTGCAGGCACCTCAGGCCCCACGGCAGGCATTTGCCAGTGATCCGTTTGCGCCATATCAGCCGCAGCCGCAGTATCCCGCTGCGCCGCCGCCGCCACCTCCGCCTGCAGCCCAGCAAGCACAGGCTCCCCGGCAGCCGGTAACGCAGGTTATTGCGCGTCTGCCCTCAAACCCGACGCTGACCCAGCACGATCAGTGGGTCCTCAGTCAGTCTGCGAAGGAAATCGTGCGCTTCATCTCGTCACGCCCCAGTCGTCATGGGCCGCAGGTGCGTGGCCGCATTGTGCGGGTGGCGTCAGGGCAGATCGGACACAAGGGCCTGATCGGCCTTGCGCGTCTTCTTACGCAGCAGGGATTGAGCGTGATTGCCATTGGCAGCACACGTCAACCCGCATTGGGACTGACGGATGTCATGAGCCGCCGTGCCGCATTCGAACATGTAATGCAAGCCGACACGCAATCGACCGCGAGGTTCATTGGGTGGGGATCCATTCCCATCCACGATGATCCTGCTCTGGTGAACGGGACATTACGGGCGTTGGCGCAGACGGCACAGATCATTCTGGTCGGTGATGTTGATGGCGCGGTATTTGGTCTCGCTCCAACCTTTGACCGGGCCGCAGATACCAGCCTTGTGCTCCTGCGCGGAACCAACGCCCCGTCGCAGCCCCTGCCGCAGACAGATACAGCCGGCCTGATCCAGATCGCCTGACGTTCAGCGCTTCTCGAGAAGGTGCCTGGACCTGCTTGACGGTTTCAGGCTCCAAGCCGCGTGACCGCTAGCGTCCCGGGCGGAACATGAAGGCGTTGATCCCCATAAGCCGATGGACCGCAACCGCCAGCACAGTCAAATTGAAGATGAGGGCGGTCAGTGTCGCAACAGCTGCACCGACGATGCCGAACTCCGGGATCAGCAGGAAATTGAGACCGCCATTCACGACAGCCGACGTACAGATGATCTTTGTGGCGATAACCTGTTTGCCGGTCATCGACAGCAAGTACTCCAGCGGGCCGACAGTGCAGCGGGCTACATAGCCGATCGAAAGGATTGCAAGTACCAGATAACCGGACTCAAAGCCGTCACCGAACAACATGAGTATGTAGTGGCCGATCGCCATCAATGTCACAACGCCCAGGAAGCTTGGCCAGAAGCTGAAGCGGTTCACCCCATCCAGGAAGGCCTGAAGATCCTCGCGGGTGCCGGAGGCATGAATCTCTGAAAACTTCGGTACGGTGCGGGCCGTGGTTGCAAAGTAGACAAAGCCGATGAGGCTCGCGGTTCGGGCGGCGGCAAAATAAATAGCAACTGCGGCTGGATCCTCAAGTTGCCCCAGCATGATGACATCGGTCGATGACATCAGAAGATAAGCACCTTCGAAAACCAGCATCGGAATGGAGATCTTGAGCCAGTACCCGGCATGTGCGCGCGGCTTTGCTCGGGGGACCGTCCGACGAATGCTACGTATGAGGATGATCCCCTGCGTAATCATGCCGATAAAGGTCGCAGCTGCCATTGCCAGCAAGGCCGTAACAGCATCAGGAGACACACCCACCAGTACAAAAGCCCCGACACCGCACAACAGCAGAAGGGGACGCATGATGTAAGGCGCGATGTAAGCGAGGGTCACCCAGCCAAATGCTCTGGCGGTTCCTTCCTGCATATCGACGGCGGCGTGAAGAGGGATGATCAGGAGAGCAACGGCGAACGGCAGGACGTAGTACGCGTCCATATGGGGAGCGAACATCCAGATCAGCAGGCCAGCCAGTGCGGATACTGATGTCGCGGAAAGCGCAACAATCAGATGAGATTGCACCATCACACCCCAGACGCGTCCCCAGCGCTTGCGGGACATGTACTCGGGTACAAAGCGCATAATGGATGTGTTGAGACCCAACGGCACCATGGTCGCGGCGAGAAGGACCCAGGTGTACACATAGGCGTAGATGCCGAACTCGAAGGCACCCATCCAGCGGGCAAGCAGTACCATGGATGCGAATGTCAGGCCGGCACCGGCAACACGTACGGCCATGACAGATGCTGCCCCACGCACCACTGAGGCCAAGTCATCCGCGTTGTCCAGGAGTGCAGCCAGTTTGTGGGAAAGTGGTGCAGGCAGCTTGCTCACCAGCCGACCTGTGATTTTCAGGAGGCTCGCGGTTGTCGAACTGTCTGTTTCCAGCGACGTCATGCCGTCAACAAGGAACGCAGGCTCCGCCGGACAGCCACAGCCTTGTCAAACAGATATGGCGACGCCTTGATGTGGCGTTTCAGCCTGTCTTTAAGGCGGCCGGGCAACAAAGACAGATAGCCGACAAATGTCAGTGGAATGCGTATATCGACGAGTTCAAGATGGGCGTCGCACCAGTCCATCTTGTAGCCTTCATCGCCGACCGTGAGATCAAACGCGTTGATGTTGTTTGCGTAGCACCAGCGCAGCAACTCATGAAGGTGAATGGTGCCGGGCGAGTGGCGTGATGCCTCGCCATCGCTCACGCTGCCAATGACGGCGTAAAGGCGGTCATTGCGAACAAAG
>JANQMQ010000214.1 GCA_028279995.1 Candidatus Phaeomarinibacter sp.
AAATGCTCTGCGCGCGCTTGTAGCCGAAGCTGCCAAGCGTACCCGTCGCGGAGACACCCTGTGTCTTCTCACCGCCCTGGGTGATGATGTTGATCGCACCGCCAACACCGCCTTCGCCATAGAGCACGGCAGCAGCGGAGCCGCGCAGCACTTCAATCCGCTGGATGTTCGCGCGCGGCACAAGGCCGAACTGAACGCCGCCGAGATCAAGATCATTGATGCGACGGCCGTCCACTAGCACCAGCACGTTCTGCCCGGCCTGTTCACCGAAGCCGCGAATGTCGACTGTCGCCGTTTCATTGCCGTTGCCGAACGTGTCACGCACCGTCAGGCCGGCTTCAGCCGCCAGAATGTCCGGAAGCGACTTGCCCGGATGGCGGGCGATCTTGTCCTTGTCGATCACCGTGACCGATGATGAATTGAGACCAGCGCTCAGGCGGCTGGCCGTCGAAACGACCGGTGGCAGTTCGAATGCACCTGGTGCTGCTTCCTCAGCCAGTGCAGGCTGCGCAAGTGACATGGCGCCAATCGCCACAATGGCTGTGCTAGCGCACAGAGATTTGGTGAGCATCATCTGCCCCACCCCCTTGGATCAAACCACGCGCGGCAAGCCGAAGCCCTGGCCCACGCATGGCGGCTCTTCAGGAAGGAGGTATGTGAGGAGTACATTCCACCCGCCCCAGCGCCACGTTTACAAAAACGCAGTCGCCAAAGCGGTTTCCCGCAAGGATCGCGCCCTCCGCACGACGCCTTAAGGCGATGCTCGCACCGGCAGGTCTCCTGGCTCACGGGTCATCGCGCTGAAGCCGCCTTCCCAACGCCGTGCGGCATCAGTGGCATCCTGGCTCAAGCGCTCACCGCTCACAGTTGCGGGGGCAGCCGCGGATTGGGACAAACATTGTCCGCACCGCATTCCCTTTTCATCGCTGTTTCCAGCGAACCGGTGGTCGCGGCGCTTGTAACGCCACCTTGCGGCGGCGCGCAAGAGCAAACCGCGATCTGTTCAGCGACCGTTGCCGCTACGTCAACCACACGCATCGCTGGAAAAACACAGACAGACTCTCGAGAAACAGGGGATTCCGGTTGATACAGCACGCCGTCGCCTTCATCATCAGCGAAACAATTTGGACCAGAGTCCAATTTAGGGAGAGACAGTTAGATGATTGACCCCAATATCCCCGAAGACATCGCAATCGACGTTGTGGACCCGCGCGCCTATGCGGACGGCGACCGCATCGACCAGGCATTCGCAAAGCTTCGCAAGGACATTCCCCTGGGCGTCGCACAGCCGCAGGGGTTTGAACCGTTCTGGGTGGTGACCAAGCACAAGGACATCATGACCGTTGAGCGGAACAATGAGGTCTTTCACAACGGCGACAAGGCCACAACACTGGTCGATATCAACACCGACGCTGCTGTTCGCGAAATGATGGGCGGCTCACCCCACCTGGTCCGCTCCCTCGTGCAGATGGACAACCCTGACCACAAGAACTATCGCGGCATCACAGCCGACAAGTTCATGCCGCAGGAACTCAAGGCGCTTGAGGTGCAGGTCCGCAAGATCGCCAAGAGCTTTGTCGACCACATGGAAGAGCTGGGCCGTAAGAACGACGGTCGCTGCGACTTCGCAAAAGACGTGGCCTTCCTCTACCCTCTCCACGTCATCATGGAGCTTCTGGGCGTCCCGCAATCTGACGAGCCGAAGATGCTCAAGCTGACGCAGGAGCTGTTCGGCGCAGCTGACCCGGACCTGAACCGCACCGGCAAGGAGCGCGACGACCCCAAGGAAGCGCTGGCAGCGCTCTCAGGCACGGTGGCCGAGTTCATCGAGTACTTCACAGCGGTCACCGAAGACCGCCGCAAGACGCCCCGCGCCGACATCGCCAGCGTCATTGCCAACGGCAAGATCGAGGGTGAGGCCCTGGGTGTGCTCGAGGCCATGAGCTACTACATCATCGTTGCGACCGCCGGCCATGACACGACCTCAGGCACAACGGCAGGTACCATGTGGGAGCTGGCGCGTGATGCAGACAAATTCCGCCAGGTGAAAGAGGACCCGAAGCTCATCCCCTTGCTCGTCGAAGAGTCCATTCGCTGGGTCACCCCGGTGAAACACTTTATGCGCTCCGCCACGCAGGACACGGTCCTCAGCGGCCAGGAGATCAAGAAGGGTGACTGGATGATGCTGTGCTACCAGTCCGGCAACCGTGACGAAGAGATCTTCGATGATCCCTTTTACTTCAAGGTCAACCGCCAGCCCAACCGCCACATCGCCTTCGGCCATGGGGCGCATATCTGCCTCGGCCAGCATCTCGCCCGAATGGAGATGCGTGCCCTGTGGGAAGAACTCCTGCCGCGCCTCGACAGTGTCGAACTGGACGGGGAACCCACCCGCATGCTGGCCAACTTCGTCTGTGGCCCTAAATCCGTCCCCATCAAGTTCAAGATGAGCTGAGCCGGCACACAACAACAAGAAAGCCGACCCAAAGACACAAGAGGGAGCCACACAATGTCCGCCGCCACACAAGCCGCCCCCGGTGAGAAGCAATTCTCCCGCCTGTTTTCACCGCTCGACATCGGTAAGACCCGCATCAAGAACCGCGCCCTCATGGGGTCGATGCACACAGGTCTTGAAGAAGCCGAGGGCGGCTTTGAGCGGATGGCGGCCTACTACGCGGAGCGCGCGGCCGGCGGCGTCGGCATGATCATCACCGGCGGCATCTCCCCAAATGAAGAAGGTGGCCTTGGCGCCAAGCTCGCCACGTCCGAAGAAGCGGACCAGCACCGGCTCATCACCGATGCAGTGCACGCAGCCGACCCGGACGTAAAGATCTGCATGCAGATCCTTCATTCCGGGCCCCTGTCGCCGCACGAAGGCTGCGTCGCCCCTTCCCCGGTCCGCTCCCGCATTGCCCGTTTCGTCCCCAATGAACTGGACGCAGACGGCATTGAAAAACAGCTGGCCGATTTTGCCAATTGCGCCGCCAAGGCAAACGAAGCTGGATATGACGGCGTTGAGATCATCGGCTCTGCCGGGTACCTGCTCAGCACCTTCCTGGTCGAGAAAACCAATCTACGCACGGACGAATGGGGCGGCTCCTACGAAAACCGCATGCGCTTCCCGCTGGAGGTTGTCCGCCGTATCCGCGAAGCCGTCGGCGAAGACTTCATCGTCATCTTCCGCATTGCCGCCATGGACATGCTCCAAGGTGGCATGTCATGGGACGAGATCGTGACGCTGGCCAAGCGCCTTGAAGCTCTCGGCGTCAACATCATCAGCACCCACTTCACCTGGCACGAGTCAGCCGTGCCCACCATCGCCACCATGGTGCCGCGCGCCGCTTTTGCCGGCGTCACCGGGCGCCTGCGCAAAGAGCTGAACATCCCCTGCATCACCAGCAACCGCATCAACATGCCGGAAGTTGCCGAGCAGGTTCTGGCGGATGGCCATGCAGACATCGTGTCCATGGCACGC
>JANQMQ010000219.1 GCA_028279995.1 Candidatus Phaeomarinibacter sp.
CGCGGCATTCGTTTTGACGAGTTGCCGCGTTGCGGTGCAGCCAGCCCCGCATCTATCTCTGGGTCGGGTCCACGAAAGGCGGGGGGTGTGGTTGGGGTCTCGCCAGCCGCTTGAGCAATTCGTGACCGCTCCAGTGTTTCTTCCAGCTCATCTGCAACCGCTTGTGCGCGTGACGGTGCCGCCACGGTTACCGGCTCAATGTCCAGACCCTCCATGAGAGCCTTGCGACCACGAGCAACGCGTGTGAACCTTAGCCCTTCGCCAAATGCTTTGTAGAGATCAGGTACATCGACGATGATGCCGATCGACGCGAAGGTGATGGTCGGGAATAGTTTGCCCATCACATTGGTCCAGCTGCGTTGGCGGGCCTCAGCGTTTTCGAGGCGCTGCATACCCGTCACGTCCGCAGCAGCCATCGCGAAGTCAAACTCGGCGTCACGTCCGAGCTTGTCGGATATCTCTGCATATGTAGAAGCACCGACGTCGATGACGTCGATGGCGAATGTCGCGACAATTGCAGCAGATGACCCCGCCATTCCACCAACAATGGCAACGGGAATAGTGGCGATCGCCACGGCCATGGCTGCTTCACGTCTGTCGGCCTCGCCAAGCTGCTGACCAATGCGGACCGTTTGGGCGACAAGGGCTACGTTGTCCACTTGGGCCCTTGCGCGATAGTCCGGGGCCCAGTTGAGTGGTGCTGGCGCAGGCATCATGAGCTTTGCCTTCGCCATGGCTGCCACGGCATCAAAGTCATAGCCTGTGAGCTTGAGCAGTGCCTCTACATCGCACGGATCGGTTTCACGGGCCTCCTTTGCCGTTTGAAACATCATGTCGATGTATTTTCGAAGGGCTTCGCGCGTTGCGTCTATGGCCCAGGATTCAACATCTTCGGTCCGCCTATTATGGACGTCACCGATGATGGACTCTTTAAAAGTCCAGTCAAACGTTGTTGGCACACCGTCAATGCCCGCCACCTTGATGCGGGTGAGGGGCGATTGTCCTTGCAGAATGATCGGTTCCATCGCCCGCCGGAAGGCCAGGATTTCCTCGTCTGATTCAATCCGTGAAAAACCAACGCGATTGCGATTGAGTTGTCTGGTGAACGTGTCCCGCATCAGCAGCATCGCAGCATGCTGGCCGACCGACACCTTGCTATCGAAGGATCCTGGAATGGGAAAACGAGAGCGACCTGAATTGATCAGGTAAGCCGATATCGTCTCAGCTTCCGCGCGCTCGGTTTTGATGCGCCCGATATTACCGACACCGGCACAGGCGGCTGCATCCGCAAGCCATTTTTGCCAGTCGCCACCAACCGCTGTATCGCCGGCGGTATTGAAGACTGTGGCCTGCGTCATAGACGGTGGGATGGAAATGATCCCCGGGGATGAGATCATGGCAAAGATGCGCGTTCCCTGATTGCCATGGAGCAAGTGGCGCTTTGCTCCCCCCGTCCCGGCTTCCACAGCCTTGTCGACCGGTATGCGCGGGTCGTTGCGAATGAACTCGGTGCGGTAGATGCGGGGGTTCTCGTTGCTTCGGACAGCGGGGATGCCGCCGCCGTCACCAATCAACACACCTCCCTTGCCCCAGTCGTCCAACGACGAGCCAAGGGGTACCGACGCCACGACAACCGGAATGCGGTCTACCGGCAACTCGAACCGGGTTTCAATCTCTATGCGGAATGTCTCGCCCGCATATAGAATGCCGGTTGGCTCGTGCCGGTCACCTTGTCGTTCAATTTTGCGCACGATGCGAATGGTGCCGGTGTTGTCGCCAAACTGAAGCAGCCATGCAGCTTCTGACCCGCCGTATTTGAAGGTTTGCCATCCCGGCAGAACAGCTTCGTCCAGTGTTGCGCGCAGGATGACCGCATCGAGGTCGTCGACTACGGCGGCGGTCGACTCGTCCAGCCGATCTTTGACCACCTGCCGCCCACGCACGAAATCATCCATGTTGTGGTCGTCTTCGGCGACCTGGGGACGGTACCCTTCTCGAGCAGCTTCGCGGGATTCATAGTCAGACAGACGGGCAATCTCATGATAGGTAACACCTAGCGATCCGCCCTCAATCTCGATTGACTGGCTCCAGTCACGTGGGAGGTCGCGGCCGAATACAAACAGTGTCCGCATCCTGCCTGTGTCTTCACCGGCACCATGAAACGGGTAGCTGTACCAAGGCATGCTTGTGCCGTCGGAGAACATTTCCTTGG
>JANQMQ010000259.1 GCA_028279995.1 Candidatus Phaeomarinibacter sp.
ACCCTTACTTCAGCCGGGAAGGACAGGACATCCGCCTGGCCCTCCCGATTTCCATCGCTGAGGCCGTCGAGGGGGCCAAAGTCCAGGTTCCGACGGTTACCGGGCGGGTATGGGTGACAATTCCAGCGGGCTCGAACTCGGGAACCGTGCTGCGGCTGGCCGGAAAAGGCCTTGATTCTCCAAAAGGTGACCCGGGACATCAGCTAATCGAGCTGATTGTAATGCTTCCCGACACTCCTGACGCTGATCTGACCGACTTTGTACGCCGCTGGCCGGCGGCCAAATCCCAGGACCCAAGGGCTGCATTCGGGCTGAATTAGGCGCGCCACCCGGTCAAATCGCCCCCAGGTCACTGCTCGGGCGGTTTGAACGCCATATTTGCTTACATTCCGTGATTTGCTTGTGCTGGCCAGTCCTTTCCGGATCGGCTATGGCATTGGAACAATTTATACAAATGGCGCGTTTCCGGGATTTTCCCAGAATGCGGACAAGAGCAAAAAAGACGAGGTCTAGATGAGCGGGACGGGGCTGATGGCGGGAAAACGCGGCCTGATTATGGGGGTCGCCAATGACCGCTCGATCGCATGGGGCATTGCAAAGGCAGCCGCGGATGCAGGGGCCGAGCTCGCATTTACCTATCAGGGAGAAGCCCTGAAGAAACGGGTAGACCCGCTGGCAGAAAAAGCAGGCGCAAACCTGGTCCTGCCCTGTGACGTCACCGATGCAGCCTCCATGGACCAGGTGTTTGCAACTCTGGAGAAGGAATGGGGCAAACTCGACTTTGTGGTTCACGCAATTGCATTTGCCGACAAGGAAGAGCTCAAAGGGCGGTACGTTGATACCAGTCTCGACAACTTTCTTATGAGCATGAACATCTCGTGCTACTCGTTCACGGCCATTGCCCAGAGGGCGGAGAAGCTGATGACCGATGGCGGGTCCATGGTGACACTCACCTACTACGGTGCTGAAAAGGTCATGCCACACTACAACGTCATGGGCGTGGCCAAGGCAGCGCTGGAAGCAAGTGTGCGTTACATGGCAGAGGACCTTGGCAAGAAGGCCATTCGGGTCAATGCCATATCTGCCGGACCGATCAAGACGCTTGCTGCCAGCGGGATCGGTGACTTCCGTTACATTCTAAAATGGAATGAGTACAACGCTCCCATGCGCCGTACGGTGACAATTGATGAAGTAGGCCAATCCGCCCTGTACCTGCTTTCGGACATGGGGCGCGCCGTAACTGGCGAGGTCCATCATGTTGACGGCGGCTACCACGTTGTGGGGATGAAGGCGGAAGACGCGCCGGATATTTCCGTATCCTGACCATCCAACACGGCCCTATTCAGACGGCCAGACAATCATGAGTCACAACACATTCGGACATCTGTTTCGCGTTACTACCTGGGGGGAGTCCCACGGGCCTGCTTTGGGATGCGTTGTCGATGGATGCCCTCCAGGCATTCCACTGAACGAAGATGACATCCAAGTGTGGATGGAAAAACGCAAGCCGGGTCAGAACAAGTACACAACGCAACGGCGTGAACCGGATCAGGTGCGCATCCTGTCAGGTGTTTTTCCAGATGCCGACGGTGTTCAGGTGACAACCGGCACCCCGATCAGCCTTATGATCGAGAATGTTGACCAGCGGTCGAAAGACTATGGTGACATCAAGGACAAGTTCCGTCCGGGCCATGCGGACTATGCCTACTACGCAAAGTACGGAATCCGAGATTATCGCGGCGGCGGACGGCAATCAGCCCGCGAGACGGCCGCGCGCGTGGCCGCCGGCGCCATCGCCCGCAAAGTCCTCGAAAGCGTTTTGGGGAACGTGGTTGTCCGCGGAGCGCTGGTGCAGATGGGGCCTCACAAGGTGCCCAAATCGCGCACCAAATGGAACTGGGATATCATCAATGACAACCCGTTCTGGTGCCCGCACGCCGAGACTGCGGATAAATGGGCCACCTACCTTGATGGCATTCGAAAGCAAGGGTCGTCCTGCGGCGCGGTAATTGAAGTGCAGGCGTCCGGCATACCGGCGGGCCTCGGCGCGCCGATCTATGGCAAGGTTGATGCCGAGCTGGCAGGCGCGCTGATGAGCATCAATGCCGTCAAAGGCGTTGAGATTGGCGACGGCATGGAGGCAGCAAAGCTGACTGGCGAGAAGAACGCGGACCAGATGCGGATGAAGAACGGGAAACCGATTTTCACGTCAAACCATGCCGGAGGTGTTCAGGGCGGCATTTCTACCGGTCAGGACATCATTGCCCGTTTTGCCGTGAAGCCGACTTCTTCAATCCTGACGCCGCGTGACACCGTGGATTTGTCCGGTGGTGAGACTGATATCGTGACCAAGGGTCGGCATGATCCATGTGTGGGCATTCGGGCAGTCCCTGTTGGTGAAGCAATGATGGGCTGTGTTCTGGCTGACCAATTGTTGCGCCATCGAGCACAGACCGGACGCCATGATGGGCTTCCGCTCGGAGACTAACAGGAACAGTGATAGCCACAGAGGACACCGGCCATGAGCGGGTCTGACCCCTTCGAGGAAAATGCACCACCACCCGCCGCCCTCGCGACCACATATCAGCGACAAGCCGGTGAAATGATGGTCTATGGCGGCACCTTTTTCGGCCTGTTCTTTCTGCTCGGAGGGTTTATGTCCGGTACGTGGGGGCTGTTTGCCTTGTCAGCGGCCATGCTGGGGGCAGCCTTCTATTTCTACCCGATGATCCGCACCGAACGTGCGCAACTGCGTGTGGAATCCAAGGGATTCTACCTCGATGGGCTGGGCTGGTTGCCCTGGACAGCCATCCGTGATTTCCGGCTTTACGACCGTTCTGTACGGACGATCCGCAATGCGCACCTTGAGTTGCATCTTGCTGCACCCGCCGCCGATATCCTGATGCCGGAAGACCGGCCAGATTCCGTTCGGACCATGATGGCAACGGTCTGGTCGTTGAAAAAGGGTGCTGATGGCGTGGCGAATTCAAAAGTTGTTATCAAGCTGGAACCACTGCATGCATCACCGGAAGAAATTCTGGCTGCCATGCGCCGCTACCTTCCCGGGACTTAATTGGCCTTATGCCTTCTCGAACACCATGACCTTTGACAGAAAAGCTGGTGTTTCACTCTTCTGCGGCAGTCCCGCTTTGCCAAAGAGCCTGGAAAAGTCCTCCGTGGTGTAGGTACTGAAATAGGGCTCGTGGAAAGCCCACGGAAAGAAATCCAGCAGCCGGTCCAGTGATGCCTTGTCGCCCTTCTGCAATGCGTCCGTGAAAATCAACTGCCCTCCTGGCTTCAGGACCCGTGCAATCTCTTCTGCAACCACACGCCGCACCTTTGGCGGAAGCTCGTGAAAGAGGTAGACGCACGTCACCACGTCTTGACTTGCGTCAGCGACTGGCAGGCGCTCGGCGTTCGCATTTACATAAGACACATTTCGCCATCGGCTCAATGTCCGCCGTGCTTTCGCAAGGTAATTTGGTGAAAGGTCAATTGCTGTGAGATTGAGGCGAGGATAGTTGTCGCAAACGAATGTCAAGAACCGCCCTGTTCCACAGGCGATATCCAGCACGTTGGCCTGTCGCTGGTCGCGGTCTTTCAGGGCCTCTGCCAACGGAACCAGTGCTTGCCGACGCATCGCGTCAGCCGTGCCCGTAAATAGGACTTCGACCTGAGTATCGTAAATCTCCGCAGAGGCATCGTCGAGCCAGCCGCCGGTCTGATAGTGAAAGTTCTGAAGGTAGTAGCGAGGGAACCGGCTGCGGCGCTCTTCGTTCAGCACCTCGGAATGATCGCGTGCGCGGCGCCGGCCATCTACCTTGGGAACATCAGCCAGATAGGCCTGTGCCTTGCGGATCCCCTTGAACGGTTTTGGTGCCATGTCATGCGGCGCGGCGTATACCCCGTTCTTGACGTTGCGCCAGTCAGCAGCAAACAGATCGGCAACTGCCTTTAGAAGTTGGCGACGATTCGGCGCCTTGGCTGATGACGTCAGGGGCCTGCTTGTTTCGTCGCGCAGCGGACCAACCATACGCCGGGTGACGATAGACTGCCCCAGATACCAAGCAACCCGCACGCCTTGGCTCAGGCCGTAGGCCATCCCCAGTGTCGGTCTGGATGCGGATCGTGAACCGGTTTCACTCATTTGCGTAGTCTATGCCCGTTCGAAAATTGCCACCACTTCTACATGGGCTGACCAGCGGAACTGATCAACCGGCGTTGCAGGGCCTATTGTGTAGCCGCCATCGATCAGGATGCGGGCATCACGGGCGAATGTTGCAGGGTTGCAGGAGATTGATGCCACAAGCGGAACTTTTGACTTGGCCAGTTGCTCCGCCTGCGCCTGGCCACCAGCACGCGGTGGATCAAGAACCGCCATGTCATACCCTTTCAGATCCTGGGCAAAAACAGGACGGCGGAAGAGATCACGCCTTTGCGCGACAATCGGCTTCAGGCCTTGCAAATTCCGTGTTGCCTGGTCCAGAGCGGCAATCGCGGCCGCATCACTGTCAAAGGCATCAACCTTGGCTAATCTCGCCAATGGCAGGGCGAAAGCACCGCAACCGGAAAACAGATCAGCAATGCGCCTGAGGCGTTTGCGTTTACAGGCCGCGTCGACAATGAACTGACGCAGGATTGCTTCTGCCTGTTCCACCGCCTGCAGGAAAGCACCTGCTGGAGGTACACAGGCCAGACCGTCAAACTCAACAACGGGGGAACGCCACTCAGCGACTTGTTCACTGTTCCAGGTCAGACGCGCCAGGCCAGCCTTTTGTGCTGCATGGGAGAGCTTTGAAAGCAATTGACCACTGACGGCTTTCCCGGGCATCTCGACCGCAACATCAAGACCGGTTTTGGTGGCTGTAACGGCGACCCTGGCTTCCCCGCGCCTTGTAAGGCCATCCTCCAACATGCCGGCGATGGCCGGGAGCGCCTGGATAATCGCCGGGTCCAGTATCTCACACTCGGTCACATCAACAATGTGGGTCGACGCCTTTTCATGAAAGCCGATGATGACACCGGCCCCGCTTCTCCTCGCCGCAAAAGTGGCGCGGCGGCGGGAGCGAGATGGTGATGTAACGGTCGGTGCAACGTCAGTATCAATGCCGCGATGTGACAGCGCCGCAATGACCTGGTCACGCTTCCAGCCGGCGACAAAACCATCATCCATGTGTTGAAGCGCGCAGCCGCCGCATTGGGATGACTTTGGACATGGTGGCATAACGCGATGGGGCGAGTTGTCATGGACCGCTACGATACGGGCCCTTGGCCCATCCATATTGAGTGTGACGACGTCACCCGGAGCCCCGCCATCAACAAAAACCTGCTCGCCATCAACATTGGCAATCGCATCACCCTTGTGAGCGAGGCCGGTAAGTGTAACGCGCTCGAATGTCTCACCCATCCTTGCGTGCACCCATGAGAAACTCCACGTTTCCACTTCCGCCGGTGATGGGGCTCTCGACACATCCGCTGACGGACCACCCCGGAATCGCTTCAACAGCTTTGCGCACAGTCTCAACAGATTCCTGGCGGGCAACTGCGTCCTTGACGATGCCGCCTTTTCCGATTGCCGCGCGCCCAACTTCGAATTGTGGCTTCACCAGCACAACGAGGCGAGCGGTTGATGCCGCGAAACCGCAGGCATGCGGGAGAACTTTCGTTGCCGAGATAAAGGATACATCACAGACGACAAGGTCTATCGGACGGTGAATCTGATCGGTAGTCAGGGTGCGCGCATCCTGCCCTTCGAGCGAGATCACACGTGGGTCCGACCTGAACTTAGGCGACAGCTGGTCACGACCTACGTCTACAGCGTAGACCCGGGCTGCACCACGCGTCAGAACAACATCGGTAAAGCCGCCGGTCGACGCACCTACATCGAGTACAATCTTGTCCTTTGATGGAATTCCGAACTGGTCCAGAGCGTGAGCAAGCTTCAATCCGGCACGTGATACATAGGGGACGGCCGGGTCTTCGAGCACGACTTCGGTGTCCGGCGCAAACTCCTGTGAGGGTTTGGCTGCTGCCACTCCCCGCACCAGGACCCTGCCAGCCCTTATCTCTGCCTGCGCACGGGCTCGTGAGGGGACAAGCCCGCGCTCGACAAGAAGCAGATCAAGCCTCAAGGATATTCTCCAAGTTCGGTAAGACCAGCGTGGGAGGTTGCCGCGGCGCAGTCGCCACGCTTAGTCGATATCAAGATTGGCAGCAGCTGTGCCTTTGGCCGCACCGGAGGTACCAAGGGTGATCTTCTCAACCTTCATTTCCGCTTCACGCAGCTTTTCCTCGCAATGGGCTTTCAAAGCTGTGCCACGCTCATAGACCTTGATTGATTTTTCCAAGTCTACGTCGCCTGCCTCCAACTCACTGACAATGGTCTCGAGTTCCTGCAAAGCAGCCTCAAAAGTGAGTTTCTTGATGTCGGCGGGAGTTTTGTTAGCCATTTTGTTTCCTAGCGGAGCGGCCCACGGGGTTACGCAGCGATGAGAGCCTTCACATGGGCGCGGGACGCGCTTGCGAGCGCCTCAAGATCATAGCCCCCTTCAAGTAGCGATATGACACGGCCACCGCAACTGCGTGCTGCAATTTCGCATAGTTCTGCAGTCACCCAAGCATAATCATCGTCTTCCAGTTCCATCTGGGCCAGCGGGTCACGCCGGTGACCGTCAAACCCTGCAGAGATGATAAGCAAGTCGGGATCAAAAGCGCTTAGTGCCGGAAAAATGCGGGCCCGGTAAATGTCACGAAACAGATCTCCATTGGCATGGGGTGGCAATGGGGCATTTATGATGTTGTTGGCAACGCCCGTTGTTTGCTCTGATCCTGTGCCTGGATAGAGCGGATGCTGGTGGGTTGATGCGTACAGCAGGGAGGCATGTGGCGCAAAGGCGGCCTCGGTGCCATTGCCGTGATGGACATCGAAGTCGACAACTGCAATCCGTGACAGGCCGTGCTCATGCTGGGCATGGCGCGCTGCAATTGCCGCATTGGAGAAGAAACAGAAGCCCATGGCCTGCTCCGGTTCCGCATGGTGGCCGGGCGGGCGGGTGGCGCAGAAGACGTTCTTTGTGCTGTCTCCCATCACCAGATCAACCGCCTGCACTGCAGCACCTGCGGACAGCAACGCGGCATCAAAGCTGCGAGAAGACATGACCGTATCGTCATCAATGAAGGCATATCCGGCTTCAGGCACTGCGGTCATGACTGATCTCACATGCGAAGCAGGGTGGACCCTCTCCAGTTGTTCCCCGGTGGCCGGAATTGCCTGATGACGCGCCAAAGCTTCAAAATCACTGCCAGACAGGGCGTCCAGTATGGTCCTGAGGCGCGCAGGACTCTCCGGGTGCCGGGCCGGAGGCTGATGGAGGGTGCAATCCTCATGTGTGATGAGCACAGTTCTCATCCCCCCATTGTGCCTCACTGGGGTGTGGCTGCAAGCTTGTAGTCATTGCGAATCACATGCCGCTTCGGGGGAGGCCGGTACATGGCGGATATGGAAACACACGAGGCTGGCAGCCTAGCGGAAGATGATGGCGGGCTCGTTTGCGCCTACCTCATGGATGGCGAGGGCGGCGCACGTACCATTGGCTGGCATGAGGTCGAGCGCTGGACCCCGGCGGATGGCGAAATCTGGGTCCATCTGGACTATACCCAGCCATCGGCAGTCAAATACGTCCGCGACACGTGCGGCATAAACCCGATTGCCGGAGATGCCCTTCTGGCTGAGGATTCCCGTCCGCGCGCAATTCCATTTGAGGACGCTGTTCTGGTGACGCTCAGAGGTGTCAATCTCAATCCAGGCGCGCGCCTTGAAGATATGATTTCAATCCGATGCTGGATTGAGCCGGGCCGGATGATCACCACCCGGCACAGACGGTTACAGAGCGTGGATGCTCTGAGGGAGCGGCTTGCTGCTGCGATGAAGCCGAAAAATGTGAACGAGCTGTTCCATCTGCTAGCCGACCGTCTCTCCGCGCGCGTTGACGATGCGGTTAGTGTGATTGATGAAACGGTGGACGGGCTTGAGGAAGCCGCACTTGAGGACGCCTCATCATCCGGTCGCGGACTTGAGCGCGAACTCGGCCGAATGCGGCGTCGCGCCATAACACTGCGCCGTTTCCTGGCACCACAGCGGGAGGCGCTTGGGTCCCTTCAGGTTGGGGTTGGTCCCTTCACGGACCGCCAAAGGGCGCTCCTGCGGGAGGTTGCCGACCATAATCTGCGTATTCTTGAGGATCTGGACGCAACGAGAGAACGTGCGGCTGTTGTTCAGGAAGAACTCATGCATCGGGCGTCTGATCAGATGAACCGCAATATGTATGTACTCTCAGTGATTGCGGCGATCATGTTGCCGCTTGGTTTCATCACCGGGCTACTCGGCATCAATGTGGGAGGCTTGCCGCTGGCGCATAGCGTCAACGGCTTCTGGATCGTGGTCGGGTCACTGGTCCTTCTCGTCGCGATCCAGGTCTACATCTTCCGCAAGCGCAAGTGGCTCTAGCCGGAGAGTGCCGCAGCCACAGCAACTTCAAATGGCTTGCGTGACTGGCGTGCGCGCGCCAGAAGCCAGGCGCCTTCGAGGCCAATCATCAATGCTTCTGCCGTTTTACGCGCAGGGCCATGCCCGAGACGTCTGGCGTGGCCTTCGAGCGCGTCGATCCACTTGTCAAATACAGCGAGTGCCTCACGTCTGAGGTCGTCAGATGCTGGGGCTGTTTCGAGCAGCACTGACGCCACGGGACAGCCTTCAGAAAAGCCGGAGTGCTCAAACCAGTCCGCCAGGCGTACGCTCAATGCCTTGGCGCCGGCCTGAAATGTCCTGGCTTCCACGAAGGCAGCGTCTATGAACTCTTCGATCTCAATGCTCGACCACTGCATGGCGGCGACAGCCAGCTCATCCTTCCCACCGGGGAAGTGGTGATAAAAAGATCCCTTTGGCGCACCGCTTTCCTCAAGGATGAGTGACAGGCCCGTTCCGTGAAATCCACGGGACTGGAACAGACGGGCTGCGGTTTCCACAAGTTGCTGACGGGCATTTGAAGGTCTGGCCATAAAAGCTTGTAGCTTTTCTATGGCGGTTGGTCTAGATAATATCATTCTATGGTGATCGCCATAGAACTAGTTTCCTAGATGGAGAGCGAAAATGACGAAAATGCTAGAGACTTGGCGCAGCTTCCTGAACGCCTTCAACACCGCCTGCGAGACAGATGACTGGTCACCGCTTGAGCCGTTTCTGACAGAGGACGTGCAGTATCGGGTGACCGGCACGTTCATGGCCTGCCATATCAACGGGCGCGATGAAGTGATTGCGGGTTTTGCCAAGTCCATTCGTGGCTTTGACCGCAAATTCGACAGCCGCCAGCATGAACCGGTCGCGGTTAGAACCTACGATCCTGACACGGTCTCAGCTCTTGCATGGGGCAAATACGAGAAAGCCGGTTTGCCGGACGTACGCATCGCGGCACAGGGCTATTGGCACTTCCGGGATGATAAAATCGTCGCCATGACTGATGTGTGGGACACCACACTTCTGGAGAACCAACAGGCCCTGGCTTGGCTCGCAGAACATGGAGCCGGAATGGACGCCTCTTACGTTTGAGACTAGTCGGCGGCGTTGGCCTGATTGGACGGCATACGTTCATACCGGGCAACGCCGTCGTTCCCAATAAAACGCCGGGCCAGGCCACGCCCGATAAGACAATTCAAGTGCGCAAGGCTTTCGCCGGTGGCCATATGTACAAGGTCATCCGTGATCGGACGGCGGAAAAGCGCGCCGAACACTTCATTGGGACGCTTCGGCTCACCAATCATTTCTTCCAGCTTGCCAAGGTCGGTTTCGTGTTCATCAATCAGGGCCTGCAGACGGACCTTCAGGCCATAAAATGGCTCGTTGTGGGCAGGGCCGACAAGTGTCTCCGAAGGCAATTGGTCGCGGATGCGAGCGCAGCTTTCAAGCCAGTCAGACAGTGGGTCCGCCTGCGGCTCCGTCGGGTGAACGCTGATGTTAGATGAGATGCGCGGCAATACCTGGTCGCCGGACAGCAGGACCCCTGCTTCGGCGCACCACATACAAATGTGTTCAGGCGCGTGGCCGCGACCGACGACTGCCTGCCAAGTGCGCCCTCCGATTTCAAGCTCCTGCCCCCCTTCAAGGCGACGGAAGCTGGCGGGCAACGTTGAGACATCACGGCCAAACCCGCCAAAGCGTCGACGGTATGTATCAAGTTGGGCTTCGTTGAAACCGGCTTCGCGGTAGAAGCGTATGGCCTCGTCTGGAACATCTGCGTCCGTATCCAGAACGAGATTGCGGCACATCAGATAGTCGGTCCGCGACATCCAGAGTTCTACATCGAAGCGCCGGCAGAGCCATCCGGCCAGGCCCACATGATCAGGGTGCAGATGGGTGACAATGACTTTGGTTACAGGACGCCCCGCCATGACACCTGAGAAATGCTGCTCCCACAGGTCGCGTACCTTTGACGTGTTGACGCCGGTATCAACGACGACCCAGCCATCGCCGTCCTCAACAAGATAGAGATTGATGTGATCGAGCGAGTACGGGAGCGGCATACGCAGCCAGTGGATGCCCGGCGCAAGCTCTATTGTCTCGCCAGGCCCTGGAAACTGCTTGAGCCCATGGGGATAGGTGATTTCGGTTGGATTTTCCGGGGCGGGTGTTTGGGACATGGTCACTCCTGTTCGCCAATGAGGTACGTGACACTGACGTAAGCGTCAACGTACCCGATTGACCTAAGAAGCGAGCAGATCCGCGCTCAGAGCATAAAGACCAGCGGCACCCGACGTCACCGGTGCCTTCAGGCCCGCTGCCTGAGGCAATACGTTTGTTGCGTAAAACGCTGCCATCTCTACCCGGCCTGCGAGATAGGGATCGTCCGCAGCCTTTGGATGCGCTGCCAGCGCCCCTTTGGCCAGATAGGCCGCGCCGGCAACGGTGCCGATCATCTTGAGATATGGTGTCGCTCCACCCAAGGCGTCGGTTGCATCCGCCTTCAGCGCTTCAAGGAGCCAGTCTGTCGTTTCGCGCAACGTCTCGTTTGCCTGGGACAACTCACGGCCAATGGTGACCAGCTTTTCATCATTTGAGGCCGAACAAGATTTCGCGGTTTCATCAATCTCGTCGAGGAAATCGGCAATAACCTTGCCGCCATCCATGGTCAGCTTTCTGCTCACAAGATCAATGGCCTGAATGCCGTTGGTACCTTCGTAGATCGGGGCAATGCGACTGTCGCGCAGGTGCTGAGCCGCACCGGTTTCTTCAATGAATCCCATGCCGCAATGGATCTGA
>JANQMQ010000279.1 GCA_028279995.1 Candidatus Phaeomarinibacter sp.
GAGTGGCTCTTCGAAGAAGGCAAGCAGCCGGCTATCGTTATCGAAAAAGAGCGTTGCGAGCCTGTCGCGCGCGTTGAAGTGAGGTCGACTGCCATGCGCCCTCTCGATAGCGCGTCGGTCCGTTTTGAGCCCAGGTCGGGGACTGATGAGGTCCCTTCAGATGGGACAAGTGCCGGCGCCGGGTGAACAGAAGGAGTGAGCTCGCAGGATCGAATTGCTGTAAGCATGAAAAACAAGAAGGCGAAAACGGCGACTGAGAGAACTGACTGCGATAATGTTAGGTAGGGATCAGCTGGATGTGCCGGCGCTGAGGTTGCTGGAAGAGGACGTCGTACTAGAAGTCCTTCAGCGCTCGCCAGTTTCGTGGTGTTTGGACTGTCGATAAGGGGCTTTTCCCGAGCAGCAGGCGGTAGCGTTCGGGAATGGCGCGCCGGTAACGGTGGTGTCCGTTTCAGCTGTCCAGCCGGTGTGTTTTCGACACGGGTGACATGTACCAAATACATGTACCGCACGCGAAGTCTAAATCACTGATTTTATTGAAAGTCCAGCCGTTTCAACAGGTTAGCTGGTGTTTGGTGGAGCTCGACCCGGAAGTATCGAACCAGATCATCGATGTGATGGCTGACTGGAACGCGCTTCTTGAGGCACAGGGCCTCACTGAAAAAGACTTCACTGACCCGCCTGACCCAATGCCATAGTCCGCGCATATAGCGCCGTTCTTTCCCCCAACTTCAACCTGTGACTGCCGCAATCTGGTGCGTGATCCGCCGCCGGATGTGCGGCTGCTTGTGCTTGCCTGAAACGCCTATGAATTCAAAACCCCGTTCTTCTTATGTGCTGTCCGTGCGCCTGACGCCGGAAGAACATGCCGCGTTGAAGGATGCAGCGGGGAGTCTGACGGTGAGCGCCCATGCACGGCGAAAGCTGTTGGGGGATAAAGCGGCTGCGAAATCTCGGATGACGCGCAGCCCGAAGACCGATCAAGTTGTTGCGGCGAAACTGCTGGCCGCCCTGGGTAGGTCGCAACTGGCTGCGTCTTTATCGACCCTGGCCAAGGCCGCTCGCTCCGGCGCCCTGCCTGTCACGGAAGACGTTGAGGCTGCCTTACTGCACGCCTGTGCCGATGTTGCAGACATGAAGTCTGCGCTCATGCGCACACTTAGGATTAAGGAGGATTGACCCATGATCCTCAAAGGCTCCCAGCGCGGCGGCGCGAAACAACTCGGCCTGCATCTGCTGCGCACCGATGAGAACGAACATGTCGAGGTGCATCAGATTAGGGGATTCGTTTCCAATGATGTCGTTGGGGCACTCAAAGAAGCCTACGCGGTGAGTAAGGGCACCAAGGCCAGGCAATTCCTGTTCTCCGTCTCCCTGAACCCGCCGCAGGACAAAGACGTGTCCATCGACAGCTTTGAATCGGCCATAGACCGGATTGAGGAATGCAACGGTCTGGACGGTCAGCCTCGCGTTGTCGTTTTCCATGAGAAGGAAGGCCGCCGGCATGCCCATGCCGTCTGGAGCCGGATTGATGCGGAGACCATGACGGCCAGGCCCTTGCCGCATTACCGGCTCAAGCTGCGCGATATCGCGAAGGAACAATATCTCAAGCACGACTGGCAAATGCCCCGTGGCTATATGGACAGCCGCGAGGCGGACCCGCGCAACTTCTCCTTGGATGAATGGCAACAAGCTAAACGTGCGGGTCACAATCCGCGTGATCTCAAACAAGCCATCCATGAATGCTGGGCGGTGTCCGATTCGTCACAGACATTCGCCAACGCGCTGGAAGAACGCGGCTTGCGTCTGGCCAAGGGTGACCGGCGCGGCCATGTGGCCGTGACCACCAATGGTGAGGTGTTCTCCATAGCCAAGAGTATCGGTCAAAAGGCCAAAGATGTGCGTGCTCGTCTGGGTGAACCGGATGACCTCAAATCCGTTGAGGATACCAAAGCCCAGATCGCCAAAGACCTGACCCCGGCGGTTGGGCGGCTGCTGAAAGAGGCCGAGGATAAACACGCCGCAGCCATCGCGCCGCTCAATCAACAGCGCATGGACATGGCCTCCGGCCACAGGGATGAGCGCGACAGGCTCCAAACCGCCCAGCAAACCCGTTGGGCTCAGGAAACGCGGGAGCGCTCTGCCCGGCTCAACAAGGGCTTCAAGGGCCTGTGGCAACGCATGACCGGCGAGCATGCGCGCATCATCAAGAAGAACCAGCTTGAGGCTATGGATGCCTTGAAGCGCGACCAGGAACAGCGCGAGCGCCTGATCTTCGATCAACTCGCCGAGCGTCGTGATCTGCAAAGCCGCATACAGGCCGAACGCTTTGCCCACACCAAACAGATCGCCGATCTGCACCGCGATGCTGCCCAGCTCCGGCGCGGTGAGTTGCCGGAATTGCGCAAAGAAAAGGCACCACCGGCACGAGAAAAAACCTCACCCGTACCCACCGAAAAAACCGCCACCCTCAAATCCCAATGGGATCGTTCCGCCCGACCGCAAACCCACGCAGACCGCCTCGAACGGCTGCGCAACAATGAACGGCCTGCCTCTACTAGGGATCGCGGTCCCACTCACGAGCGCTAGGGCTCAGACAGGATCGGCATCCCAATCCTCGCGGGCATGGCGCACGCGCAGGATGAGAACGTCGTCATTGTCTTGAATGAGATAGATGATGATATGGGCGCCATGGGGATGGCAGCGCACGGGCGGTGTGATTTCTTTGCGCTCTCTGGCGGCGCGGGGATTGTCTGACAGGAATTCAAACACCTGCTCTAGCGCGCCGTGATAGGCTTCGGCCTGTGCCTCACCGAACAGGGCATAGCCCTCAAGATAGACTTCGATGATGTCGTCTTCGGCTTTGCGGGTGAGCTTATAGGCCATTACCCACCGCTATGAGCGTTTGGCACGCTTACGCGCCTCGCTCAGAATACCGTTCATGGATTTGCGGCTGGTGCCGCTGTCCAGTGCCTGTGTCACCAGATGCTGCATGTGGGCAATCTTGCCCTGCTGCTCCTGATCCTTACGGATCAGGTCACGCACATAATCGCTGGCATTGCTGTAGCGGCCTGCTCCGGCCTGCGCTTCCACCCATTCCTTCATCGGATCGGGGAGCGATACATTCATAGTCGCCATA
>JANQMQ010000283.1 GCA_028279995.1 Candidatus Phaeomarinibacter sp.
CGCCCCAGTGTGCGCCCCACCTGACGCACCATGGATTTGATAAACGCCTCGGTCGCTCCTTGACGCCGGGACGGCTTGGGCCGCGCGCGGGCCTCGGCCTTCTCCCGCTCGATCCGTTCTTTTTCCGCCGTCGCTGCTTTTTCCGCAGCAGCCCGTTCCGCCTCGAGGTCAGCCCGCCGTTTCTGCAGAATTTCGTAGGCCGACTCCCGGTCGATGGAGGTGTCGTAGGCAGCGCCAACAGGACTGGCGGCCAGGGTTGCCTTGCGTTCCTCCGGCGTGGCCGGTCCAAGCCGCGAGCGCGGCGGCCGGATGAGTGTACGTTCCACAATGCCGGGCACACCTTTTTCGCCCAGCGTGGAGGTCAGCGCTTCCCCAACGCCCAGCTGCGTGATGACTTCCGATGTGTCCAGGTTCGGATTGGGTCTGAATGTGTCTGCGGCGACGCGCACGGCCTTCTGGTCGCGCGGTGTGAAGGCACGAAGCGCATGCTGGATGCGGTTGCCCAGCTGACCAAGAACCTCGTCCGGCACGTCCAGCGGGTTCTGTGTCACGAAGTAGATGCCGACGCCCTTGGAGCGGATCAGCTTCACCACCTGCGCAATCCTGTCGACAAGGTGCTTGGGCGCGTCGTCGAACAGCAGATGCGCTTCATTAAAGAAGAAGACGAGTTTTGGCTTGTCCGGGTCGCCGACTTCCGGCAGCTCCTCAAACAGCTCCGACATCAGCCACAGCATGAAGGTCGCATATAGCTGAGGCGCCTGGATCAGCTTGTCCGAGGCGAGGATGTTGACTTGGCCGCGCCCGTCATAGGTCGTGCGCATCAAGTCCTGCAGCCGAAGCGCAGGCTCACCGAAGAATTTGTCCGCACCCTGGGTTTCAAGCGTCAGCAACCGGCGTTGTATCGCGCCAATGGAAGCCGTAGTGACATTGCCATAGCGGCCCGAGATGTCCTTGGTGTTCTCGGACATGAACACCAGCATCTCGCGCAGGTCCTTGAGGTCGAGCAGCAGGAGCCCGTCTTCATCGGCAAGGCGGAAGGCAATCGTCAGCACGCCTTCCTGGGTGTCATTGAGGCCAAGCTGCCGGGAGAGCAGAATCGGGCCCATCTCGGAAATCGTCGTACGGACCGGGTGACCCTGTTCCCCGAACACATCCCAGAAGGTGACGGGGTACTGGGTATAGGAATAATCACTAAGCCCGATGGTCGCCGCACGCTTTTCCAGAAAGTCCTTGGAAACCCCGGCCTGCGACATGCCCGACAGGTCGCCCTTCACATCCGCCATGAACACCGGCACGCCGGCTTCAGAGAAGCCCTCTGCAAGTATCTGCAGGGATACCGTCTTGCCTGTCCCTGTAGCGCCCGCAATAAGCCCGTGACGGTTGGCCAGTTTCAGTGAAAGGTGCTGATCTATGGCACCGCGGCCAATAAAGAGCTGCTGGGTCATGCTATCCGTTCGTATACTGATGATTAGTCTTTGAGGAAGTTGCGAGCGAGGCCCATGAACTCATCAAACTTGTCGTGGTGAACCCAGTGTCCAGCACCTTCTACATTGACGGCTGTGGCATTCTTGAAGGACTTGATGCGACCGTCCTTGACCGGATCAGACGCCCAGCTGTCGGTGCCGCGCACAAGCATGACCGGGGACTCGATGCGGCCCCACAGCGCGTTCGTTTCCTCTGAATCCCAGCGGTCCGGCGGAAAGGCGCGTACGTAGTTGTCGAACTTCCAGGACCAGGTGCCGTCTTCATTCTGGATCATGCCGTGCACGGTCAGGTGCCGGGAATGTTCGGGGCTGAGATGCGGGTTTTCTTCCTGCATCCGCTTCACCGCGTCTTCAAGCTCCGGGTACTTCCGGGGTGTGCGTCCCGAGAGCCCTCGCATCTGGTCAATCCAGCCTGAGAGACGTTCGTCGGCAGGTTTGCCCGCGCGCTCCGCCAGCATCTTGGGAGGCGGTCCCAGTCCCTCGATGGCGATGAGCTTCTCAACGGTCTCCGGATAGATGCCCGTGTATCGCAGCGAAATGGCGCCGCCGAATGAGTGCGCCAGAATCTTGAGCGGTGCGAGCTTCAGCTGATGAATGAGCTGGGCAATGTCATAGACATAGTCGTTGATGACATAGGTGCCGCCCACCATCCACTGGCTGTCTCCATGGCCGCGTAGGTCGGGTGCGATGATGTGATAGTCGTGGCGCAGTTCCTCCGCCACCCAGTCCCAGTTGCGGCAATGGTCGCGACCGCCATGTACGAGGAGCAGCGGTGGAGCGTCCGGATTGCCCCAGTCCACATAGTGAAGCCGTAGGCGCTGCGAGTAGTAGTTTCGGGACGCAGGCCCGACAATCAAATCAGTTTTCTTGGTCATTTGCGCAGTTTACCCGGCCCATTGGCTTGAGGGAAAGGGCTGAAAAATCGCCGGTTTCTTACGCAATTTTCGATCCTCCCCATCCGGACAAAACTGAGTCGCCGCCGGTCAACTCCCTACCTTCATAGGTGTGGTGGCGCGCAGAATCGAACCGAATGAAGACCTCAGTTAAGCAGGAGGCTTCAATGATTGAGTGCATGACATTCTCGACGGCAAACGAATTTGGTGACGCCCTGGTGGACTATCACCGCATGCGCTACCGGCTGTTCATAGAACGTGAAGGCTGGGATATTCCGCATTTTGACAACCTTGAATATGACCAGTTTGACACGCCGGCCACCGTCTATCTGATCAAGCGGCGGCCAGAAACGGGTGAAGTGATGGGCGGAATGCGTCTTATTCCGACCACCCAGCCTTATCTCGCAGAACATGTCTGGCCGAACATTATCCAGACCCGGCCAATTCCCAAGGACCCGAAGGTCTGGGAGGGAACGCGCATGAGTGCTGCGCCGGAACTCTCCACCGATGAGCGGCGGCAGACGCTTGCGGAAATCGGGGCAGCTTTTGTCGAGTTCCTCTTGGGTGTGGGTGCTGACCGCGTGATCTTCGAGATGCCGCCAAAGCTTCTCGCCTTTCAGTCAAGCGCCAACCCGGAGTTCGTCGAGAAACTGGGTGAACCCATCACCCTGGATGATGGAACGCTTCTCGTCGGTGGCTGGGTGCATCTGAGTGAGAAGACCCTGACGGCCTACCGTGCCGGTGCTGGTATCAAGGGCGATATCATTGCATATCCAAAAGCCAGCATTCCCTATCGCAAGGCAGCCTGACGCAGCAGGTATATGCCAGACAGCAGGCCCGGGTGGTGTGCCCCCGGGCCTGTCATGTTTGAGGCAATTTCCTAAGCCCTTGTTGAGAGTGTTGCCGGGAAAGGCTTGAGCAACGCCACGATGCTCTGCGAGACTCTACGCGATCGGACAACGTGATTCCCTTTGGATGACCACCGTATTCGTGACCGGGAGTGGAACAGCGCCAGTGTTGGATGCCCGTGTGAAAAGCCTTTTCCAGCAATGGCTGCTGGATGCGACACCTGCTCCCTGGGGCGTCGCCCATGACCGTGAGACCGACACCTACAAAATTGTCGCAAGAGACGCCAAGGGCCGCCCGCGCCTGGACGAAACAGGAGCCCAGATCACAATTGCCACGGGCATGACCCGCTCTGATGCAGCGATGCTGGTGCAACTGCGCACATTGCTGGATGAAGACGAAAACCCGTCCCCGGTGGTGAGCCTGTTCTAGGCGGGGTTGCTAGACATCATTCTCGCCGGCCTTGAGACGTGATTCCCTCTCGGCCCATCCAAAAATACCTTTCGACATCAATGACAGTTCGGTTTGGCGGCGCGCGCCGTAGATGTCCGCACGTGCCGCGTGAGCTTCACGGTTGGCCGGTTCTGCGAGCGCTGCGGATTCAACAAGATGGCAGGCCAGCCGCATATCTGCGTCATCCCCGCTCTCGGCCAGGGCCTGTGCCCGGGCAACAACCGGCGCGATGCCGCCTGCCAGCGCGACCATCTCCTGTGCCAGTGCCGCATCCGGCGCCGGCTTCAGTCGAGAAGGATTGCCGTCATACCAGCCCCCGTAGAGGCGCCAGACATTGTGCAGAATGAACTCCGGTTCATCATAGACCGGCTTCAGATATGGCTTGTCCATGAAGCTGGATGGCAGCTTGACCGAGTGGAGGATTTCATCAAACCGCGCACCATTGTTCATCATTTCAAGCGACTGCTGAACCAGCAGCTCCAGTGCTGTCGCTATGGTGTCCAGCACGGATGCGATGCGCGCCTTACCTTCAATGGGAAGGCCGTGGGCTGGCAGGAGGAGTTCCGGTTCCTTGGCGGCCATGTCGGGCAGTGCCTTGGCCCACTCCAGAGGATAGCGCTGCACCTTCTGGGGATTGCCCGCATTGGGAAACACCCAGGTCACGAAGTCGCCGGAACAGATAGCCTTGTGCTCGGGAATCCAGGCCCACAGATGGTCATCTGTTTCGCCGATTGCATGGTTGAGATGAAAGGTCAGGTCCCCCGCCCGCAGTGTCATGGCATCGCGAAACGTCGTATCCGGATCAACCCACGGATCCGGGCCAAAGCGGCGCGGCTGCAGTGGTCCATCCGCATTCGACGCACCACTGCCCATCTTCAGTTCGGTTGCCGGAGCAAACTGCCGGGCGTTGATCGTGAAGTTGTATCCGTTGGTCAGCTCATAGCGGCGGAAGCGCGGACTTACATTCTCATGCGCTACCACCTGCGGCCGCGTGTGTCCTTTCTCGCAGGCTTCACACAATATGGCGCCGGTGCCGCCCACATGGTCTGCATGCCCGTGCGTGTAACATACATGGGTGACCGGTTCCTCCGTCCAGCGGCGCAGGGACTTGATGACACCACCTGCGAACGCGTCAAGGCTGGTATCAAACAGAACAAGACCATCACCGGACTTGAGCGCCACCACATGACTGAACGCCTCGATGATCGCGACGCCATCTGCGACCTCGGAGAGCTCGGTCGTCGGCCGATTGATCAGCCCGGCACCTTCATAAACGCCGTCATCAATGTAATGCGCCGACTTCGCCAGAATATCTGACATCTTAGCTCTCCCCTGGGTGACAGTTTCCTGAATTCTGCGCCGACTATAGCGGGCAACCTCGAATTAGAAACTATCATTAACTGGGGCGAAAAGGGTCAGAAATCCGTCTGGCGACGAGATGTGGGGCCAGCCCGGCAAAAGGCCGGCCCCAACGGCTCTAGAAATCGACCGACAGACCGCTTCGCACAACAATTGAATTGATGTCGTCCTCGAAAGTGCCGCCTGCGGGTCCGGTCAGCGCCCGGCTGCCGGCGCGTCTAACGCTGCCCGCATCAACGGCCTGGCGGAAGCCGACATCCACAAAGGTTGAAAGCTGGTCCGACAGGGCGTAGCTCGCACCGGCAGTCACATGCCAAGCGAAAACCGTGTCGCCATCATCATTGAGGTTCAGTCCGCCTGCACCATAGAGCAGATTGTGGTTCACGATGTTGAGGCCGGCGCCACCACCGATATAGGGCGTGACGTCATCGCTGACGACGTTCGGCAGGTCGAAGAACAAATTGCCGTAGATGCCCACATTGGAGATCTGACTGCCATCAGCAACCACTTCATTGCCGACGCCGTTGCCGGAGAAGTCGATCGTGTCCGCGTCGTTTTCGCTATAACTGACTTCCAGCTCGGTACGCGGCACGAAACCGCCAAAATTGTAGTCAGTCCAGCGGTAGCCGACAGCACCGCCAAAGGTGAAGCCCGTGTCGAAATCCGTTTCAACGGTGTTGGCTCCGTTGGAGAACTCGACGTCGTCTGTATGAATGCTCGCACCGCCATTGAGGGACAGGTACCAGTCATGGTCGGTATCGTCGGCAAATGCGACCGTGGAGGGGAGGCAGGCCATTGTGGCCAATGCCGTGGCACGCATGGCGCACGTGCGAAGAGAAGGTGTTTTTGTCATTGCAAGATCCAGCCTTGAAGTGTGTTTCCTGAGCGCCCCCGCCCAACCGCAATCCACGGTCACGTTGAAAACACTTGTGCGCCGAACCACCGCTCACCTGCCAATCACATGCCGGATATCCCCATGACGAACCTGTCAGAACCGGTGATGATCGGTCGGGCTACATTCAGTCTGTCTGGCCAGATGGCATCTAGAACTTCTGATCATGCTGTGTTGAGTCGAGTCGAATTCGCTGCGTCAAACTCAGCGATCTTGTTTGCCGATGGCCGTGACTCGCAGCGCTCGATCCATGCCTTGATTTCCGGCTGATCCGCCGCCGCATTGGGAAACCACGTGAAAGGGGATACCACCAACAGATCTGCCGCCGTGAACTGCTCGCCCATCAAAAATGGCGCATCTTTCAATGCACTGGCCAGCCGCGCCTGCATCTCGGACACACCCCGGAATGTAGCATTCAGTATTGGATGTGTGATCCGGGCGGCCTCAAGAACGAGGACCGGTTCAACGACGTTGCCATACCAAGCAAGCCAGCTGAGATAACGGCCGCGCTGCGGGTCGCCCGCGGCCCGGCCCATCCCTGATTGGGGAAACAGATCGGTCAGATAGAGGATGATCGCATTCGATTCCCAAATCTCGACGCTGTCATGAACCAGCAGAGGCACCTTGCCCTCAGGGTGTGGGTTCTTCGGGTCCGGTTCGCCCGTTCCATCACTGTGGGCAACACCGACGATGCGGAAATCAACTTCAGTCCAGATATCCATTTCGTCGATCAAACGAGCGATGCGTGAAGAGCGAGAGTGCGGCGCATGATAGAGGGTGAGCATGGTCTGGCCTCAGGCATTGGTTTCGAACGGCCATCTGGTATATCTGGGCCATACTGTCAGTTTCCGTCAGGATCTCATGAGCCGCCCGGAACGCCTTTTTCGCCTTCTGAATGCCCTGCGGGTTTTGCCCAAGCCGGTCACTGCGGCTCGGCTCGCCCGCGAAACGGAAGTATCAGAGCGCACGCTCTATCGGGACATTGAAAGCCTCCGGTCTGGCGGTGTGCTTGTCGATGGTGCACCGGGTCTTGGCTACACGCTCACGGAAGACCCAACACTGCCGCCACAGACATTCGAGCGGATTGAAATGGAGGCTCTGGTTGTCGGTCTCAGCGATGTGCGTCAGCGGGGTGACCCGGCACTGGCTAAAGCAGCTGACACCGCACTTGCCAAAATCACTGCGACGCTGCCGGAGCGTCTGCAACGGCAGATACTTCATGCAACGCATATGGTCCATCGGTACGAAACACCCTCCAAGGAAACGCCAGATATCTCGGACATCCGCCATGCCTGCTGGGACGAACGCGCAATCGACATAAACTATTGCGATGCCAACGGCGTGGTGACCGGGCGGCGCATCTATCCGCTGGCCATTGCCTATCTCGACAAGGGGTGTGGATTGCTGGCCTGGTGCTGCCTTCGACAGGGCTACCGAAAGTTCTGGATAGAACGGATCACGGCTTTCAAGCCGGCCGAAGAGAGTTTCCGCCCGGAGCGCGCCAGGCTGCTTCGCGACTACCTTGCGGAGTTTTCATAAGGCAGCGGATCGGCGGCATATGGAGGAATGGCGCGCATAACCGAAAAAGTGCGAACGAGCTTTTCAACACTTGGGTTTTCAGACCAAAGCAGGGAGACTTCGCATGAACAGTGTCATGACGAATGTCCCTTCTGAGTTGCCGCCTGGTTCTGTAATGATCCCAGATTTCGTGTCTTCAAGGCGCGAGTCAGAACTGCTGGGCTGGATTGATGGTCTGGACTGGCGAGATGATCTGCGCCGCCGGGTCCAGCATTACGGTTGGGTGTATGATTACAGTGCCAGACGCGTCTCGCCCGATGCCTACATCGGACCATTACCAGCAGATCTGCGACCAGAGTGTGATGTGCTGTGCAGTACTGGCTTGTTTGACGAAGAGCCGGGCCAGATCATCGTGAATGAATATGAGCCCGGGCAGGGGATCGCGCCGCATATTGATTGCGTCCCGTGTTTTGGACCAGTCATCGCGTCGCTTTCATTGGGGTCTCAATGCGAAATCGTTTTAACCAAGAAGGACAACAGCGCAAAAGTCAGCTGGTTGCTCGACCCTAGAAGCCTGCTGGTTCTTTCAGGAGCCGCCCGCTTTGAATGGTTACATGGCATTCCTGCCCGCAAGTCAGACCCAGTTTCCGGAGTGCGCAAACCTCGCAAACGACGCGTGTCACTGACCTATAGAACCATGCAGTTTGACTAGGAGCCTTGGCGTTAGAGTGCTGTAATCCCTCGCGCGCCCAACGCTGCCTTTGGGTATTATGGAAAAGTGGCGCGCCCAGACCAAAAATCACTGAACACTTTATTTGACACTTTGGCCGATTGGGAGACGCAAATGAGTGCGCCGGAGATGGCGCATCATCGGTTCACGGACGATCCGCCCGACCCATCGCCATAGTCCGCGCCTGTAGCGCGCCCTTTCCCCCAACCCCACCCTAGAGATGTCGCAATCTGGTGCGTGATACGCCGCCGGATGTGCGGCTGCTTGTGCTTGCCTGAAACGCCTATGACCTCAAAACCCCGTTCTTCCTATGTGCTGTCCGTGCGCCTGACGCCGGAAGAACATGGGGCGCTCAAGGATGCGGCGGGGAGCCTGACGGTGAGCGCCTTCGCGCGGCGCAAGCTGTTGGGAAACTTGGCGATTGCAAAGTCACGCACAACCCGCAGCCCGAAACCGGATCAGGCGGCCGCAGCGGGGGTGCTGGCCGCCCTCGGGCAATCCGAACTGGCCGTGTCTCTATCGACACTGGCCAAGGCTGCTCGCTCCGGTGCGCTGCCAGTGACCGAGGATGTCGAGGCCGCGTTGCTGCACGCCTGTGTCGATGTCGCATCCATGAAGTCTGCGCTCATGCGCACGCTCGGGATAAAGGAGCATTGACCCATGATTCTTAAAGGCTCCCAGCGCGGCGGCGCAAAACAACTTGGGCTTCACCTTCTACGCACCGATGAGAATGAACATGTCGAAGTGCATGAGATCAGGGGATTTGTCTCTGATGATGTCATTGGCGCACTCAAAGAAGCCTATGCGGTCAGCAAGGGCACCAAAGCCAGACAGTTCCTGTTCTCCGTCTCCCTGAACCCGCCGCAGGATCAGGATGTCTCTATCGATAGCTTTGAATCGGCCATCGACCGGATTGAGGAACGCAACGGTCTGGACGGCCAACCGCGTGTGATCGTCTTTCATGAAAAAGAAGGCCGTCGGCATGCCCATGCGGTCTGGAGCCGGATCGATGCGGAGACCATGACGGCCAAGCCCCTACCACATTACCGTCTCAAGCTGCGCGACATCGCCAAAGAGCAATATCTCAAACATGACTGGCAAATGCCGCGCGGTTACATGGACAGCCGCGAAGCTGATCCACGCAACTTCTCCTTGGATGAATGGCAGCAAGCCAAGCGTTCGGGTCACAATGCCCGTGATCTCAAACAAGCAATTCATGAATGCTGGGCGGTGTCGGATTCGTCACAGAGCTTCGCCAATGCCCTCGAAGAGCGCGGCCTGCGTCTGGCCAAAGGCGACAGGCGCGGGCATGTCGCCATCACCAGCAGCGGCGAAGTCTTCTCCGTCGCGCGCAGCATCGGCAAGAAAGCCAAAGACGTGCGCGCCCGTCTGGGTGAGCCGGATGACCTCGAATCCGTTGAGGACACCAAAGCGCAGATCGCCAAAGACCTGACTCCGGCAGTGCAACGATTGCTGAAAGAGGCTGAGGACAAACACGCCGCAGCAATCGCGCCGCTCAATCGACAGCGCCGGGACATGGCATTAGGCCACAGGGATGAGCGCGTCAGGCTTCAGTCCGCCCAGCAAGAGCGCTGGGATCAGGAGACACAGGAACGCTCGGACAGGCTCAACAAAGGGATCAAGGGTCTTTGGCAACGCATGACCGGGGAACATGCGCGGATCATGCGGCAAAATCAGAATGAAGCCATGGATGCCCTGAAGCGCGACCAGAAACAGCGCGAGCGCCTGATCTTCGATCAGCTGGCCGAGCGCCGGAAACTACAGACCGAGATACAATCGCAGCGAAAGGCTCACACCAAACAGATCGCCGATCTGCACCGCGACGCGGCACGACTAAGGCGCGGTGAGCTGCCGGAAATGCGCAAAGCCAAAGCTCCACCCTCAAGGGAAACCACTTCACCGCTGCCCGGGGAAAAAGCCGCTGCCCTCAAGACCCAATGGGACCGCGCCGCCCGTCCGCAAGCGCATGCAGATCGCCTCCAACGGCTGCGGGACAAAACCCGCGCTGCGCACAATCGGGATCGCGGCCTGGATCATGAGCGCTAGGGCTTAGACAGGATCGCTATCCCAGTCCTCGCGGGCGTGACGCACGCGCAGGATGAGAACGTCACTATTGTCCTGAATGAGGTAGATGATGATATGGCTGCCATGAGGATGGCAGCGCACGGGTGGGGTGATTTCGGTGCGCTCTCTGGCGGCGCGGGGATTGTCTGAGAGAAACTCGAAAACCTGCTCTAGCGCGCCGTGATAGGCCTCGGCTTGCGCCTCACCGAACAGGGCATAGCCTTCGAGGTAGACTTCGATGATGTCGTCTTCGGCTTTGCGGGTGAGCTTATAGGCCAATACCCACCGTTATGAGCGTTTGGCACGCTTGCGCGCCTCACTCAGAATGCCGTTCATGGATTTGCGGCTGGTGCCGCTATCCAGTGCCTGCGTCACCAGATGCTGCATATGGGCGATCTTGCCCTGCTGCTCCTGATCCTTGCGGATCAGATCGCGCACATAATCGCTGGCATTGCTGTAGCGGCCTGCTCCGGCCTGCGCTTCCACCCATTCCTTCATCGGATCGGGGAGCGATACATTCATAGTCGCCATA
>JANQMQ010000161.1 GCA_028279995.1 Candidatus Phaeomarinibacter sp.
ACTTTCAGACGGAAGACGTGTGGGTGTGCGAGAAGATGCAGCGGTCCCTGGCCTCCCCGGCCTACGAGGTTGGGCCGCTGGCAGCGGGCGCCGGAGCAGAATCATCCCTGATGCATTTTCAGCAAAGCATTCTGGATTATGTGCCAGCGCCGTAGCCGGTCAGGCGCCGGTTGGCACGGCACACACGCACCAGGGAACAGATGCAGGGACGATAGAATGTCATCACAAGAAAAAAACTCTCCCCCACAACAGAACAGCCCGCACTCAATTGCCGAAGTATCAGCCTTTGACCTGGTGGCACGGGTTGATCCACATCCACGCCTGAAGGAACTGAGAGAACAGTGTCCGGTGATGTATGACCAAACCGGCAAGACATGGTTTCTGACGCGATATGAGGACGTTCGCCGGGCCTTGCAGGACAAGACGATTGCGCGGCACCCGGCTCTTGCGGAAAAAGGCTCCTTTGTCGCGTCATTTGCGACACCTGATGTGGAGCGCGATGAAAGCGAGACGCGGCTCGACTCCATCCTGTTTCTGGATGATCCGGACCACACCCGCATCCGCACTCCGTTTGCAAAGGTGTTCTATCCACGCATCAAGAAAATGCAGCCGGTCATCGAGCAGATGGTGGCGGATGTCGTGGCCGCCGCACCGGACACAGGTTCGTTTGACCTGGTTCAGGAGATTGCCCTGCCACTACCCATCATCGTTATCGCAAAGATTATTGGTGTTGATGACAACCGGCTGAAAGACTTCCGGGAATGGTCAGAAGCCGGTGTCCATTCGCTGGATCCGTTGCGTACCCCGGAGCAGACACAGCGCATGGTTGAGGGCAGCCAGAACCTTCATGCCTATTTCATGGACCTGATGAAGGCACGCAAGGCCGCCCCCAGGGATGATCTGACCTCAGACCTTATGCTCGCCCAGGCGCAGGGGGCTGACTTGAATGATGAGGAGATCGCCACCAATCTTCAGTTGCTGTTGGCGGCTGGCAACCTGACGACGACCGACCTTATCGGCAGCGGCGTTTGGTTGCTTCTCACCAATCGCGACCAATTGCACAAGCTGAGAGATGATCCGGCGCTCGCAGAAAGTGCTGTGGAGGAAGTGTTGCGGATGGAGTCGCCTGCCGCCGTGACAGCCCGCGTGATCATGGACGAGCGGCAGATAAACGGATGCCCGATGTCGGCCAATCAGGGCGTGCTGGCATCATTGCATGGTGCCAACCGTGATCCGGACGTGTTCGACACTCCGGATGCGTTTGATATCGAGCGCAAGGGCCCACCTCATGTTGCCTTTGGTGGCGGTCAGCACCTTTGCCTTGGCGCGCCACTTGCGCGGCTTGAAACGCGGCACCTGTTCACGGCGCTACTTGAGAAATACCCCGACCTTTATCTTGCAGATAGCGAAGGCGCTGTTGAGTGGCGTTCCCTTCCGCTGTTCAGGGGGACAGAAAAACTGATGGTGAATACCGGCTCCCATGAATGACCATGCGTGTCCCGCGCCATGATCAGCCGGCATGGTGTTCGGTCAGCCGTTGGTCGGCGCGGCGCATGCGCAGGTCGAGCATGGCGGACTGCAGGCGGGTGATCTCGCCTGACGCGGCTGGATCGTCCGCGAGGTTGCGGGTTTCGTGCGGGTCCTGCGAACGGTCGAACAGCAGGGGCGGTTGGCCCGCGTTGAAGTGGATGTAGGTCCAGCGGGCGTCACGGAGGATGGCGGCGTTGGCCTCGGTTTGATCCACGTCCCACGCGGTCTGGTAGCGAGTGGGCTTGAGGGGGTTGGAATAGTCCACTTCCGTGAAGGCCATGCCGCGCCGTTCAGGATGTTCTCCCGTATCCAGAAACGGCAGCAGGGATGTGCCGTCCATGGCGCGCGGGGGTTCAGCGCCCGTCCAGGCGAGGATGGTGGCGGGAATGTCGACCGACTCCGTCAGCGCCTCCACCGTCTCCCCTGCCCGCTCCCGCCGCGACGGGTCACAGACGATGAGCGGCACATGGTGGGAGCCGATGAAGGGCGCGTCCTTGCCCCAGTAGCCCTGATCGCCCAGCATTTCTCCGTGATCTGACGTTATGACGATCAGCGTGTCGTCGCGCTGGCCGGTCTCATCCAGCCAAGTGATGATGCGGCCGAGATGATGATCCACTTCGGCTACGAGCCCGAGATAGAGCGCGCGCAGCTGGGCGACCTGCTCCGGCGTCAGCGCATCGCAATGCCCGTCAAAGCCCATCCACAATCCGTACTGCGACGGCTTGGAGAACCAGGCGTCCCGGAAGGAGTGAGATGCATAGTCCGTCACCGGCGGCGGCACATCGCCCGGGTTCACCAGCGTGTTCCACGGCGCGGGCGCCACGAAGGGCGGATGGGGGCGGATATAGGTAACATGCGCCGTCCACGGCTCGTGGCGGCGGGGGTGGAGATGGTGGAGCACGCGGTCCGTCAGATAGGCGGTGTCGCTGTCTTCGGCGCGGTAGAGCGGCGGATCGGTGAGTCTGGGCGCGCTGCCGTCCGGCGAGATAGGCCGGTAGATGTCCCACAGGCAGTCCGGCTGCGGCTGTGGGAGCTTGTATCCCTTTGCCTCAAGGTGGGCACGCCACTCGGACATGTCCTCAAAACGCATTTCTGTCAGCTCACGAAAGCCCGGCGGCGGCAGCTCGTAGGTCGCCAGGCGCGGGTCGCCGGGTTCGAGGTCCGTCGGGTCGGCGGCGATGTCGCCATAGCCGAACAGCAGCGGTTCGCGGCCCTGTTTGCGCAGCTCCATGCCCAGGGTCGCATGATGATCGGCCAGCGGCGTGCCGTTGCGGATGGAGCGATGATTGAAGGCGTAAAGCCCGGTCATCAGGCTGGCGCGCGACGGCCCGCAGGGGGCCGTCACCGTGAAGTGATTGGTGAAGCTCGTGCCCTCAGCCCGCAGCCGGTCCAGCGTCGGCAAAGGCACGACGCCCGCAAGACCGCCGAACACAACGTCGGCACGCAGCTGATCAATGGTGACGAAAAGGATGTTGCCCCTGTTGGTATCGTCGGGGGCGGTGTCGTGCGGGTCGGCCATGGGTGCTGCGCGGGTCCGGTGGGTCATGAGGTGCGGACCCGCAGCATATCAGGCTCGCGGACCAGTGCTCTTTGTTTCCTTTGCCTGAAGCGACACCCACCAGATGGCGGCGGTGCCCATGAGGAAGACGCCGAGGCCGGGAAGCAGCAAACACACGAATAAGGCTGGGGACATGCCCATGGGACTCTCCTGAAATTTTTACGTCTGAAATGACAGGTAGTTTACGCGGGCAAGCTGCTTCCGGCGACAGCGAGGGGCAGACAGCGCAGGCGCGGCCTAACGCCGCCAGCGGCCGGCGATCCAGACGTAGCCGCCGGAGCGTTTTACCCACCGGCCGGCCACCCAGGTGCCTCTGGGGTCGGACACCCAGCGCCCGCCGACCCACACATGCTTGGCGCCGTTCCAGCGCCAGTAGCCGTGCGTCCGGCGCGGCCTAATGCGCGGGCGGTGTGGACGGA
>JANQMQ010000163.1 GCA_028279995.1 Candidatus Phaeomarinibacter sp.
TCACCCCGAGCCAGGCGATGTATCACTTCCTGTCCGGCTACACCGCCAAGGTCGCCGGCACTGAAAAGGGCGTGACAGAGCCCGAAGCCACCTTCTCCACCTGCTTCGGTGCACCCTTCATGTCCCGCCACCCCAGCGAATACGGCAATCTGCTGCGCGACTTGATCCATGAGCACAAGGTCAACTGCTGGCTGGTCAACACCGGCTGGACCGGCGGGGTCTATGGCGTCGGCCATCGCATGCCGATCAAGGAAACCCGTGCGCTTCTCAACGCGGCCCTCGACGGCAGCCTGCTGACCGCCGACATGCGCACGGATGCGAATTTCGGTTTCGAAGTTCCTGTGTCTGTGAATGGTGTTGATGACCGTCTGCTAAACCCGCGTGACACATGGGCCGACGGCGAGGCGTATGACAAGCAGGCCAAGGCGCTGGTCAGCATGTTCATCGAGAACTTCGAGAAGTTCGAAGCTCATGTGGACCCGGACGTGCGTGATGCAGCCCCGGCCTCCGCGGCTGCCGCTGAATAAGCGCGCAAGTTAAATCGATGCCCAACAAAGGAGCCGTTGCCGCAGGCCATCAGGTCACAGCGGCAGCGGCTTCCGAGCTTCTGGAGGACGGCGGCAACGCGTTTGATGCGGCCATTGCCGCCCTGCTGGCCGCCTGCGTGGCTGAGCCTGTTCTGGCGTCGCCCGGTGGCGGCGGGTTTCTGACCGCGCGCACCAAGGGCGAGACCCGCGTCTTCGACTTCTTCGCCCAGACCCCGCGCCGCAAACGGTCTGAGGGTGACATTGATTTTCGCGAAGTCCATGTGGATTTCGGCGGCGTCACCCAGGGCTTTCATATCGGCCTTGGTGCTGCCGCGACGCCCGGTTTCCTGCCCGGCCTCTTTGCGGTGCATGAGCGGCTGGGCCGCGTGCCCATGACCCGCATTGCCGAGCCTGCCATTCGGACCGCCAAGGAAGGCGTGACCGTCACGGACTTTCAGGCCTATCTCTTCGGTGTGGTCGACCCCATCCTCAAGGCAACGCCGCAACTGTGTGATCTGTTCACGGACGATACAGGCGATCTGCTCAAGGAAGGCGCGGTCCAGAAAAACCCTGATCTCGCAGATGCGTTCGACGCCATCGCCCGCGAAGGTCTCGTGCTCGCCACCAAGGGCGAGATTGCCCAGGCCATGGCGCGCCAGGCGGAGGACGAAGGCGGACATCTCACCTTGGATGATCTGCGGTTCTATGAAACAGCGAGCCGCGCGCCGCTTGTGGCCCGGGCTGGTGACCTCATGATCGAGACCGCCCCGCCGCCGTCGTCCGGTGGTGTCATGATAGCGCTCGGCCTCGACCGGCTGGACGCGTCCCACAAACGCAAGCGCGTGCCCGCAACGGACGTTGCCGCGACCCTTTTGTGGATGAACACGCTGCGGGAAAACTGCAACGGTGACCCGGATGCGCTGGTCGCCCTGCGGGCTGAGCTCAGGAAACCGGCCAAGGAGAGGCCGCAGGCGCTACGCGGGACAACCCATGTCAGTGTCGTGGACGCGGACGGCAACGCGGCCTCTGCAACCGTTTCCAATGGGGAAGGCTGCGGCGCGCTGGTGCCCGGCTGCGGTTTCATGCTCAACAACATGCTGGGCGAGGACGATATCAACCCGGGCGGTTTCCATCAGTGGGCGGAGAACATGCGGATGTGCTCCATGATGGCTCCGATGCTTGCTCATGAGGACAGGGGCGGCGTCACGGCCCTGGGCTCCGGCGGCTCAAACCGTATCCGCTCCGCCTTGCTGCAGACAGTTGTCCTGTTGGCGCGTGGTGCTCATGCCGAAGACGCCGTCATGCATCCCCGTATCCATGTCGAGGGAACGCGGACGGATACAGACCCACCAGCAAAGCTCAGCTTCGAGGAAGGCTGGCCGGATGCCGAGCGCGATGCCATGTCGAAGGAGTTCGACATTGTCGAGCCATGGGACGACCCCAACATGTTTTTCGGCGGCGTTCACTTGGCGTCGCGCGATGCAAACGGCACCATGGAAGGTGCTGGCGACCCGCGCCGGGCCGGGGTTTTTCTCAAGGTCTAGCGCTGCGACCCCTTGGCAACCCCGCCATACTCAGCCTCCAGCTTGCGCACAAAGGCCTTGAGGTTGCGCTTGGCGTCCCGTGGATAGGTCTCGTTCAGCAGCTCCAGCTTCTCCATCCGATCCGGCCGGAAACTGC